>CALROE020000527.1:0-3736 GCA_943369715.1 Bradyrhizobium ivorense | reverse complement strand
CATCTCGCAATATGCGCCTGATGCTTTCCTGATGTCGGCTCAGACCTTGCGACCGGCGCCAGGCTCGTCCGGATCATCGTCCACATCTCGCGCACCCTCCGAATTCCTTGTTTCGCCGAGCAAGCAATGGCCGCCGCGCGTTCGCGGTGCGCCAGCTTTGCGTAAGCGGCGATATCGAGGCTGCCGTCAGGATGGCGCAAGACGCCCTCAATGTCCTGCGCCCGCGGCGCGTGGCCGTTCGAATTTACTTGCCGGTACATAGCGATTCTCCTTCATTGCGAAGAAAAACTGTATTATGTATCTTGAACGCTATAATTAGATATAATCTACATTCATACGTGAATTGAATTCATGAATAGCAACGCCGCCTCCGCCGAAATGAACGCGTTTGTGCGGGTGATCGAGCGCGGCAGCTTTGCCGCCGCGGCTGAAGATCTCGGGATCACGCCCTCGGCGCTGTCCAAGCTGGTGACCCGCATCGAGGACCGGCTGGGGGTCAGCCTGCTGACGCGGACGACGCGCCGGCTGGCTCTGACCGCGGAAGGCGAGCTCTTCGTCGCCCGGAGCCGGGACATCCTCGCAGCGATCGAGGCCGCCGAAGCCGAGGTCACCTCGGCAAGCCGGCTGCCTCGCGGCCACCTCAAAATCAGCATCGGAACGGCGCTCGCCAAGCAAATACTCTGTCCGGCGCTTCCGGTTTTTCTTGGCCGTTATCCTGACATCACCGTCGAACTGCATGTTTCCGACCATCAGGTCGATCTGGTTGCCGAGCAGGTCGACGTGGCGATCCGCTCCGGCACGCTCGGCGACTCCTCCCTGGTGGCGCGCAAGATCACCGAAGCGAAACGTCTTATCTGCGCCAGTCCGCTCTATCTGGAGAAGCACGGATCGCCGCGCGTGCCCGCCGACCTGCTGCAGCATAATTGCCTGACGCTGCCGGGACCCTCGTGGTCGCAATGGCCCTTCCACACCGATGAAGGCATCAATCGGCTCGTTGTCTCCGGAACATTCAGTAGCGACAATGCCGACCTGCTGCTCGACATGGCGATCGCCGGACTTGGCATCGCGCGCCTGGCGGATTTCATGGTCGCGCGCCCCTTGCGGGAGGGCGCCCTGGTTCCGCTGCTGCTCGAAACCAGCATGCCGGAGTCGTTTCCGATCCATGCGCTGACCGTCCCGGGCCGCCACCGCGCGCCGCGCATCAAGGCCTTTGTCGACTTCGTGGCCGCGCAGTTCGACCATGCGCCATGACGAGGTTTTCGCTGCCGCTTCGGCGGTTTTTCGGGGACGGAACGCTTCCCACCCGGCCCAAAAATGCGCTAGGTCACCAGCGGGGGTGATCTGCCCGAACCAGGAACCGGCGCCCAAATCCATGATGGAAACTTAAGGATGGCCCGCAGGTTTTCCGCTCCCTATCAGTCGGAGCCCGTGTCCAGCCTCGCCACATGGGCGCGCAATCTCGCGGTGTTTTCGGTGGTCGCGGTGGTGGTTTCGATTGTCATCGTCCGCTTCGGGTTCCTCGAAGTCAAACCGGCGCTGGCGACGTTTTTCGGGGCGCTGGCCTGCGCGGTGCTTTCCATCCTGACGGGATTGGCCGCCTTCGTCGCGATCTGGCAGAACGGATCGCGCGGCATGGGCCGCATCCTGCTGGCGTTCATGATCAGCGCGGTCGTTCTGGCCTATCCCGCCTATCTCGGCCTGCAATACCGCAAGCTGCCGAAGATCCACGACATCACCACCGACCCGATCGACCCGCCGCGCTTCGAGGCGCTGGCGCGCTTGCGCGGCGGCGACGGCGCCAACCCCGCGGTCTATGCCGGGCTCTATTCCGCCGAGCAGCAGCGGCTGGCCTATCCCGATGTCGAGACCGTCGAACTCGAGGTCCCTGCGCTGCGGGCCTATGAGGTGACGCTCGCGCTGGTCAACAAGCGCAAATGGCGCGTCGTCGACGAGCGCCCGCCGCAGCCGCGCCGGGACGGCCGCATCGAGGCGATCGCGCAAACGCCGATCATGGGATTTCGCGAAGACGTCTCGATCCGCATCAAGCCGGACGGCGAAGGCTCGCGCGTCGATATTCGCTCCTCGTCGCGCTATTTCGAAAGCGACCTCGGCAGCAACGCAGCCCGGGTGACCAAGCTGATCGAGGACATCAACTCGGCCGCCGACCAGGCCAAGCCGGCGGTGAAGAAACCGCAGGCCCCGGCCAAGGCGCAGGCGAAGAATGTGAAGAAGGAACGCTGACGTCGTTAGCCGTCATTCCGGGGCATCGCGCAGCGATGAACCCGGAATCTCGCGCAACGATCTCGGGATTCCGGGTTCGTGCTTCGCACGCCCCGGAATGACAGCTAGACCAGCCTATAATTCCCGCCGATCACCGGATCGCCATCGGTCGCGACCACGCCGCGCCCGGCCAGATCTTCCAGATGCGCCAGTACGGAATAGCCGGCGGCATTGGTCAGCCGTGGATCGATGCCGATATAGACCGCGCGCACGATGGTCGGAATATCCGCCTCGCCCTTGGCGAGACGATGCAGGATCGAGGCTTCGCGCGCGTGGCGATGCCTGGTCAGGAAACGCACATAGCGCTGGGCATCCGGGATTTCCGGGCCGTGTCCGGAAAAATACAAATCCTCGTCGCGCGCCGCCAGCGTATCCAGCGACGCCATGTAGTCGACCATCGATCCATCAGGCGGCGCCACGATCGAGGTCGACCAGCCCATCACGTGGTCGCCGACGAAGTTGATCTTTCGCTCTGGCCAGGCAAAGGCCAGATGATTGGCGGTGTGGCCCGGCGTCGCCACCGCTTCCAGCGCCCAGCCGGCGCCCTCGACGACGTCACCGTGCTTTACTTCGATATCCGGCTTGAAGTCGCGGTCGGCGCCGGATTCCGGGTTGTGCTTCTCGCTCTCGTAGCGCGGCCGCGAGGCGCGATGCGGACCCTCGGCATAGACGGTGGCGCCGGTGGCGGCCTTGATTCTGCTGGTGTTCGGCGAGTGGTCGCGATGGGTGTGGGTGACCAGGATATGCGTCACCGTCTCATGGCGCACCGCGTCGAGCAGCGCCGCCGCATGGGCTTCATCGTCCGGACCGGGATCGATGATCGCGACCTTGCCGGTACCCACGATATAACTAACCGTGCCGGTAAAGGTGAACGGGCTCGGATTATTGCAGAGCACGCGCCGCACGCCGGGGCGGACTTCCTCGACCCCCCCGGGTTTCAGGGGAAAGTCGCGGTTGAACGGGATGTCGTCGTTGTCGGCCATGGGGAATGTTTACTCCGGCGTCATTCCGGGATGGCCCGAAGGGCCAGACCCGGAATCTCGACAAGATGAAATGATGCATCGCCAGATTCCGGGTTCGCGTCTGCGACGCGCCCCGGAATGACGGTGCTGATTTACGAAAACGCCTGAATGCCTGTTATGGCGCGGCCCAGAATCAGGGCGTGGACGTCGTGGGTGCCTTCATAGGTGTTGACGGTCTCCAGGTTCTGCGCGTGGCGCATCACGTGGTATTCGATCTGGATGCCGTTGCCGCCGTGCATGTCGCGGGCCATCCGCGCGATGTCGAGCGCCTTGCCGCAATTGTTGCGCTTGACGATCGAGATCATCTCCGGCGCCATCTTGCCTTCGTCCATCAGCCGCCCCACCCGCAAGGAAGCCTGCAGGCCGAGCGCGATGTCGGTCTGCATGTCCGCGAGCTTCTTCTGCACCAGCTGCGTCGCCGCCAGCGGGCGGTT
>CALROE020000526.1:0-3737 GCA_943369715.1 Bradyrhizobium ivorense | reverse complement strand
CCACCACCCCCGTGGTCGTGCCTGTCATCACCGCCATGGGCTACAGTCCGATCTGGTGGGGCATCATCTTCGTGATCCTGATGGAGGCGGCGCTCATCACCCCGCCGGTCGGCCTGAACCTCTATGTGGTCCAGTCGGTTCGCGGACCCGGGCCGTTCTGGGACCTGTGCATCGGCGCCCTTCCATTTGTCGGCGCGATGATCATGATGATCGGTATTCTGATTGCATTCCCGGACATTGCGCTGTGGCTGCCCGGTATGCTCCAATCCAATAAATAGCCGGAAGACAGGCCGGCCCATCCCCGAGGAGATCTCATGATGCCGATGCGACCCGTACTTGCTGCAGTGGCCGCGGCTGCCGCCATCGGCCTCGCGCCGCTGCCTGTGGCCGCCCAGACCCAAGTACTGCCAGCGACCTCGTTCAACGTGGTCGGCAGCATCGGCAATCTGTCGATGTATCTCAATCGCGAAGTGCCGTTCTGGAACGAGACCGTTCCAAAGGAGTCGGGCGGCGCGATCAAGGTCCAGCTGAAATCCTTCACCGAGCTTGGATTGAAGGGACCGGAAATCTTCCGGCTGGTTTCATCCGGCACCCTGCAGTTCGCGACCACCGTCCTGAACTACAATTCCGGCGAAGTGCCGATGAATGAAGCGGCCGATCTGGTCGGCCTGGTCGGCTCGGTGGAGGAACTGCAGAAGACCATCGAAGTGCTGCGCCCCAGCTATTCCAAGTTCCTCGAGGAAAAGCACGGCCTCAAGCTGCTCGGCTTCGGCAGCTATCAGGCCCAGGTGATCTATTGCCGCGACGCCTTCACCAATATTTCCGATCTGAAGGGGCGCAAGGTGCGGGCGTCCGGCGCCTCGCAGCAGGCGTTCGTCTCGCACATCGGCGGCTCGCCGATCACCATCGCTTTCGCGGAAGTGCAACCGGCGCTTGCCAGCGGCGTGATCGATTGCGCCATCACCGGCGCGCTGTCCGGCTACCGCTCGAAGTGGCATGAATCGGCGAAATTCATCTCGCCGATGCCGATCAACTTCGGCCTTGCCGCCCACCTCGCCAATCTCGCCTGGTGGAAGACGCTGGATCCGAAGGTGCAGGCCTTCCTGGAGACCAACGTCCGCAAGCTGGAAACCTCGATCTTCGAGCAGGCCAAGACGGAAACCCAGACCGGGATCGACTGCAACACCGGCAGCGCCGCCTGCAAGGAAGGCCAGCCCGCTTCCATGAAGCTGGTGGCGGTGACGCCGGCGGACGAGGCCCTGCGCAAGGATGCGCTGGCCAAGGCGATCATGCCCGGCTTCGCGCAGCGCTGCGGCGCCGATTGCGTCGCCAACTGGAATGCAACGATCGGCAAGTCGCTCGGCCTCAAGATGGGGCAATGAGCTCCACAGCCGCCGGCAGCGGGGTTCGGCTCGCGCCGATCGATCCGTCTGGCTTCCGGCATACGCCCTGGAAGAACGGCGGCGGCGTCACGATCGATGTCGCCGAATCCCTGCTCCCCGGTTTTGCGCCGGGCAGCTGGGAAGGAATGGTCTGGCGATTTGGCCGCACCGCCATCGTGACACCGGGCCCCTTCTCCGATCTGAGCGGCTTCGACCGCGAGCAGGTGCTGGTTTCCGGTCAGGGACTCGTGCTCGAGACACCCGACGGCGAGATCGATGTCCGACAGCCGTTCAAACCGGTGCGATTTGCCGGAGAAACCCGAATTGTGAGCCGGCTCGAAGCCGGACCGGTCGAAGTCGTCAACCTGCTCGGCGACCGGTCGCGGGTGTCGATCGATCTCTCATGCCTCACGGCAGGCACCACGAATTCCCGCCCGGCCGGCGTCCACATCATCTATGCGGCTACGACGCCCTGCGATCTCGCCATCAACGGCAACGCCTGCGCGATCGCGAGCGGCCACGCTTTGCGCATCGATGCCGGCGAAGGCTTCACCGTCGCAAGCCGGCTCGGCACCGCGATCGTCGCGTCTATTTTTCCGGTGTCCCGGTCGATATCGCCATGACTTGCCGGAGCAACTATTCCTTGCGGGGATTGCGGTTCGTTGCACGCGCCGCCTGGATCGCGCTCCAGACCAGAAACGGCGTTGCCGGCATGTCCAGTTGATCGATACCGAGCGGCGCCAGGGCATCGAGCACGGCGTTCATGATGGTTTGCGGCGCGGCGATGGCGCCGGCCTGCCCGGTTCCCTTCACGCCCAGCGGGTTCGACAGCGTCGGCTCTGATACATTCAGGCCGCCGGCGAAATTCGGCAGGTCCTGCGCGCGGGGCAACGCATAGTCCAGGAATGAACCGGTGAGCAGCTGGCCCTCGGGGTCGAAGACGACATGCTCCAGCAGGGCCTGCCCGATACCCTGTACCACGCCGCCGTGAACCTGCCCGAGCGCCACGCGCGGGTTGATCAGGCTGCCGAAATCATCCGCGATCGTGTAGCGATCGAGCCGCACGACACCGGTCTCCGGATCGATCTCGACTTCCGCGACGTGGCAGCCATTCGGAAACGTGTAGAGATCGGAGCCGTTCTTCGCATTTCCTTCCAGCCCCGGCGTCAGTCCCTCCGGCAGACTGGCGGGATCCCGCGCGGCATCGGCCACCTTGCCGATCGCGATGGCGCGCTCGGTGTCCTGCACGACGAAGCTGCCGTCGACGAACGAAACCTGATCGACCGGCGCCTGCAGCAGGTGCGCTGCGATCCGCCGGCCCTTCTCGATCAGTTGTTCGACGGCCATGACAAGGGCGGTGCCGCCCATATGCATCGAACGCGCGCCGCCATGGCCGTTGCCGCCCGGCAGCAGGTCGGTGTCGCCCTGGTGGAAGCGGAATGTAGAGATCGGCAATCCCAGCAGGTCGGCCGCGACCTGGGGATAGGCGGTTTCATGTCCCTGGCCGTTGGACTGCGTCCCGACCGCCAGCGACACCGTGCCGTCCGCTTCGAATGCCGCCCGCGCGAACTCGCCCAGCGCGCCGCGGGAAGTTTCGAGAAAGCAGGCAATGCCGATGCCGCGCAACAGGCCGGCCTTGTTCGATTGCGCGCGGCGCTTGCGAAAGCCGTCGCGATCGGCGAGCGCAATCGCCTCGTCGAGACCCGCGCCGAAGCGGCCGCCGTCGATCTTCATGCCCATCGCGGTGCGATGCGGAAACCTGCCGATGATGTTGCGCCGGCGCAGTTTAACGGCATCGATCCCGGTCCTGATCGAGGCGAGATTCACCAGGCGCTCGATCAGATAATTGGCCTCAGGCTTGCCGGCGCCGCGATAGGCGTCGATCGGCGGCGTGTTGGTGAAGGCGCCGCGCACTTCGAAGAAAACAGCGGGAATATCATAAACGCCGCCTATCGCGCTGCCGGCGGCATTGGTGGAACTGATGGGGCCCAGGGTCGAGAGATAGGCGCCCATGTTGGCGACCGCCCGCACCTCCAGGCCGAGAAACCGGCCCTTCCTGTCGAGTGCGAGCTTCGAGCGGGCAAAGAAATCGCGGCCCTGCGCGGAGCTGACAAAATCCTCGGATCGTTCGGATACCCAGCGCACCGGCTGGCCGAGCTTCCGCGCCGCCCACAACACCAGCACATACTCGGGATAAAGATAGTTCTTCATCCCGAAGCCGCCGCCAACATCGGGCACCACCACGCGGATGCGCCCGGCCGGAACCTTGAAGATGGTCTCGGCGAGTTGCCGGCGCAGATCGTGGACACCCTGGCCGGTCAGCGACAGACAAAACCGGTCGGTGTTGCGGTCATG
>CALROE020000525.1:0-3753 GCA_943369715.1 Bradyrhizobium ivorense | reverse complement strand
TTTCGGGTATGAGCCCGGCGACGCGCGATCTTGCGCTGGCGGCGGCAATGGCCCAATGAACGGCCCGCATGGTCAATAACGGCCCAGTCACGCCCCCATTGCCCTCCGCCGGTCCGACGATGTCGGCCGCGATCGACGTCGCGCATCTGATAAAACTCTACAAGACCACCCGCGCCGTCGACGACGTCTCATTTGCCATTGCGCGCGGCAGCATCACCGGGCTGCTCGGCGGCAACGGCGCCGGCAAGACCACCACCATCGCCATGATCATGGGGCTGGTGCTGCCGACCTCCGGAAAGATCCAGGTGCTGGGCTGCGCGATGCCCGAGCAAAGCGCCGAGGTGCTGGGGCGGATGAATTTCGAAAGCCCCTATGTCGACATGCCGATGCGGCTCACGGTGCGGCAGAACCTCACCATCTTCGGCCGGCTCTATGCCGTCGAGAATTTGCGCCAGCGCATCGATGAGCTCGCCGCCGACCTCGATCTCGGCGATTTCCTCGACCGCGCCAACGGCAAACTCTCCGCCGGTCAAAAGACCCGCGTGGCGCTGGCGAAGGCGCTGATCAACCAGCCCGAGCTGTTGCTGCTGGACGAGCCGACGGCGTCGCTCGATCCCGATACCGCGGACTGGATCCGGCAGCATTTGCTGACCTACCGCAAGACCCATGGCGCGACCATTTTGCTGGCGTCGCACAACATGCTGGAAGTCGAGCGGCTGTGCGACCGCGTCATCATCATGAAGCGCGGCCGCATCGAGGACGACGACAGCCCCGACAACATCATGACCCGCTACAACCGCACCACGCTGGAGGAAGTGTTTCTCGACGTCGCGCGCGGCCGCCAGCAGGAGGGCGCGTCATGAGCACGCTGCTGCTGCCGGGCGGCATCGCGCCGCATCGCATCCACGCGATGATCCTGCGCTACTGGTACCTGTTGCTGTCGTCGTGGCCGCGGCTGCTGGAACTGATCTATTGGCCGGCGCTGCAGATCATCACCTGGGGTTTCCTGCAGAACTACATCTCGCAGAATGCCGGGTTCTTCGCCCAGGCCGGCGGCACCCTGATCGGCGCTGTCATCCTGTGGGACATCCTGTTTCGCGGCCAGCTCGGCTTTTCGATCTCCTTTCTGGAGGAGATGTGGGCGCGCAATCTCGGCAACCTGATGATGAGCCCCTTGAAGCCGATCGAGTTTCTGCTCGCGCTGATGGCCATGAGCCTGATCCGGCTGGCGATCGGCGTCATCCCGATGACGCTGCTGGCGATGATTTTCTTCGACTTCCACCTGCTCGGCTTCGGCCTGCCGCTGATCGCGTTCTTCTGCAATCTGATCTTCACCAGCTGGTCGCTCGGCATCTTCGTTTCCGGGCTGGTGCTGCGCAACGGCCTCGGCGCCGAGAGCATCGTCTGGACGCTGATGTTCGGGGTGATGCCGCTGGCCTGCGTCTATTACCCCGTGACGGTGCTGCCGCACTGGCTGCAATATGTCGCCTGGGCGCTGCCGCCGACCTATGTCTTCGAAGGCATGCGGGCGCTGATGATCGACAAGGTGTTTCGGACAGACCTGATGTTTCAGGCGCTGGCGATCAACACGGTGCTGTTTATCGCGTCATTTGCCGGATTTCTTGCCCTTTTGCGCAGCGCCCGGCGCCACGGCTCGCTGATCCAGAGCGGGGAATAAGTCCACTTATCCCAAGGAATCCCGGGGAATTCGCGGACCTTTGGCGTATCCGGCACGTAGATATACCGATCCGTGCATTGACGCTTAATTACGCATTCGGCAGTATGCTGCGATGCAAAATGGGATTGAGGAATAAATGCCGATGCCGATTGGTGAGTTTGGCGCGCCGCCGCCCCTGGTGGCCGAAGGCAGTCCGGCGCTGACGACGCCGATGTACTGGATGTACGAAATGGGACAGGCGTCGCTCAACCCGGCGCGCGCCGTGACCGACGCCACCAAGATCCTGTTTCAGAATCCGCTCAATCCATGGTCGCACACCGAACTCGGCAAATCCATCGCCGCCGGCTGCGAACTGTTCGAACGCACCACGCGCCGTTACGGCAAGCCGGAATGGGGCCTCGACGATACCGAGGTCAACGGCGTCCGCACCCCGATTGAAATCAACGTCGTGTGGGAAAAGCCGTTCTGCCGGCTGTTGTATTTCGACCGCAAGCTGACCAGGCCGCTGCGCGCGCCGGCGCCGCGGGTGCTGATCGTGGCGCCGATGTCCGGTCACTACGCCACGCTGCTGCGCGGCACGGTCGAGGCTTTCCTGCCGACCCATGACGTCTACATCACCGATTGGGCCGACGCCCGGATGGTGCCGCTGACCGAGGGACGCTTCGATCTCGACGACTACGTCGATTACGTCATCGAGATGCTCCAGACCCTCGGCGGCCACGTGCACGTGATCGCGGTGTGCCAGCCCTCGGTGCCGGTGCTGGCGGCGGTTTCCGTGATGGAAGCCGAGCGCGATCCCTTCGTTCCGGTGTCGATGACGCTGATGGGCGGCCCGATCGATACCCGCCGCAACCCGACCGCCGTCAACAATCTGGCGGCCGAGAAGGGTATCGACTGGTTTCGCAGCCATGTCATCACCAAGGTGCCGTTTCCGCATCCCGGCGTGATGCGCGACGTCTATCCGGGGTTCCTGCAGCTCTCGGGCTTCATCAGCATGAATTTCGATCGCCACAAGGACGCCCACAAGGCGCTGTTCGACAATCTGGTGAAGGGCGACGGCGATTTGGTCGACAAGCACCGCGAGTTCTATGATGAATATCTCGCGGTCATGGACCTCTCGGCGGAATACTATTTGCAAACCGTCGATGTGGTGTTCGTCAAGCATGCGCTGCCGAAGGGCGAGATGACCCATCGCGGCAAGCTGGTCGATCCCTCCAAGATCACCCGCGTCGCGCTGATGACGGTTGAAGGCGAGAACGACGACATTTCGGGTATCGGGCAGACCGAGGCGACCCACGCGCTGTGTCCGCATATTCCCGACCATCGCCGCGTGCATTACGTGCAAAAGGGCGTCGGCCATTACGGCGTCTTCAACGGCTCGCGCTTCAAGTCGGAAATCGTGCCACGCATTTCCGATTTCATGCTGTCGGCGGCGAGCAGGAAGCCTGCATTGGTTGCTGCGGCGGAATAAGCGCCGATCGAACCGCAACAAAGCGAGTTCGCGGTTCACAGGGTGATTACAGCGTTGATTCGGCGCGATCGTTAACCCTCTGAATTGATGCAAGGAAATCCGGATTCGCGACTTCCTGAAGGAATGAGTTATATCTCATTCTTTCAGGGCCGTCGCGAGCCCCGGTTCCACCCAAAAATCTTGGTTCCAGGCCCATCCTATGGGGTCGAAACGGCGATCTGCCCCTGTATATTGGGCAAATGATTTGTTTTTGCGCCGAGCGATTTCACTGGCGGCGGATATGGCAGAATCCGGGCGAACTCTTGCCCCCCGGACTGACAGATATGGCCACTCGCGCGCTCCTTTATCGGCGGCCTGCCGAACCCTCCCGACTCCTCGTCAAGCACGGCTCGCAAATCTATTCGATCAGGTTGCGCCGGCACCGCCGCGCGCGGCGTTATACCCTGCGTATTCATCCCAGCGACCGTGAAGCGATCCTCACCATGCCGCCGCGCGGCACCATCGCCGACGCCAAGGATTTTGCGCAGCGTCACGGCGGCTGGATCGCCGCGCGTCTTGGCCGGTTGCCGAAGGCCGCGCCCTTTCTTCCGGGTACCGTGGTTCC
>CALROE020000524.1:0-3754 GCA_943369715.1 Bradyrhizobium ivorense | reverse complement strand
AAATCTTCTGTGAATTTCCGCGCCAAGCGCATCATAGCACCGCTGGCCCGCGCGCTGCGGGCCGGGGGCCGCCTGATCGGAATTCACTCCCACGGGCAGGATCCGGGGCTGGAGATTATCCAATCGGTCTGGCCCGGAGAAAATCCTTTCGCGGTGAGCCGTCATGAGCTATTGCGCGCGGTGAAATACGAGCTGGGATCGGCCGGGCGCGATCTTAACTTTAATGCATATGCCGATAACCGCTCGATCTTCCGATATGATATGGAAGCGCTGCCCAACGAGGTCACCGGCTCGATCGGAACCTCCACGGCCTTTGCAGCGTGGAACGCGGCGGTGTATGTCGCCCAGATCGAAGACGACCGGTTGACGGAAATGACTCAAAGCGGCCGCACTCTCGATGCCACCAGGGAAGTTCTGCGCAAGCATAACGGGCTCTGGTTTTACGATGAATCCTACGTCATCTCGCGCCGTCGCGACTGACACTTCAGGCACATTTTTGATAACGACCGCCGAGGTGGCGGAAAAGGGGTTGGTTGATGCGCGCGTCTTATCTGTTCACCAGTGAGTCGGTTTCCGAAGGTCATCCGGACAAGGTCTGCGACCGGATTTCGGACGAGATTGTCGATCTGTTTTTCCGCGAGGGCCAGAAGGCGGGCTTCGATCCATGGGCGATCCGGGCGGCCTGCGAAACGCTTTGCACCACCAACAAGGTGGTGATCGCCGGCGAGACCCGCGGTCCCGCATCCGTCACCAAGGAACAGATCGAAAGCGTGACACGCGCCGCGATCAAGGACATCGGCTACGAGCAGGAAGGTTTTCACTGGGAGAAGGCCGACGTCGAAATCCTGCTGCATCCGCAATCCGCCGACATCGCGCAGGGCGTCGACGCGCTGCAGCCCGGCACCAACAAGGAAGAGGGCGCGGGCGACCAGGGCATCATGTTCGGTTACGCCACCAATGAGACCCCCGACCTGATGCCGGCGCCGCTGTTCTACGCCCACAAGATCCTGCGGCTGATCTCGGAAGCGCGCCACTCCGGCAAGGAGAAGGTGCTGGGTCCGGACTCCAAGAGCCAGGTCACCGTGCAATACGAGAACGGCAAGCCGGTCGGCGTCACCCAGATCGTGGTTTCGCATCAGCATCTGGTCGAGGACATGTCGTCCAAGCAGGTGCGCGACTGCGTCGAGCCCTATGTCCGCCAGGCGCTGCCGGAAGGCTGGATCAACGGCAAGACCGTCTGGCACGTCAACCCGACCGGAAAATTCTTCATCGGCGGTCCCGACGGCGACGCCGGCCTCACCGGCCGCAAGATCATCGTCGACACCTATGGCGGCGCGGCGCCGCATGGCGGCGGCGCTTTCTCCGGCAAGGACCCGACCAAGGTGGATCGTTCGGCCGCCTATGCCGCGCGCTACCTCGCCAAGAACATCGTTGCCGCCGGCCTTGCCGGCCGTTGCACGCTGCAACTGGCCTACGCCATCGGCGTGGCGCGGCCGCTGTCGATCTATATCGACACCCACGGTACCGGACAGGTCCCCGAGGAGAAGCTCGAAAAGGCCGTGGCCGAGGCAATGGACCTGACGCCGCGCGGCATCCGCAAGCATCTCGACCTCAACAAGCCGATCTACGCCCGCACCTCGTCCTACGGCCATTTCGGCCGCACCCCGGACAAGGATGGCGGTTTCTCCTGGGAAAAGACCGATCTGGCCGACGCGCTGAAGCGCGCCGTCTGACTTTCTCCGCAATCATCATGCGTATTCCGGAAAGCATTCATTGCTTTTCGGAATATGCTTTTTAAGGGATCAACCACATGACCGCCGCCGCCAAGAAGCCCGCCTTCACCGATTACATAGTCAAGGATATTTCGCTCGCCGATTTCGGCCGCAAGGAGATCTCGCTGGCCGAGACCGAGATGCCCGGCCTGATGGCGACGCGCGAGGAATACGGCCCGAAGCAGCCGCTGAAGGGCGCCCGCATCGCCGGCTCCCTGCACATGACGATCCAGACCGCGGTGCTGATCGAGACGCTGGCAGCACTCGGCGCCGACGTTCGCTGGGTCTCCTGCAACATCTATTCGACCCAGGACCACGCCGCGGCTGCGATCGCGGCGGCCGGCATTCCCGTGTTCGCGGTGAAGGGCGAGAGCCTGGTCGAATACTGGGACTACACCGCCCGGATGTTCGACTGGCACGGCGGCGGCACCCCCAACATGATCCTCGATGACGGCGGCGACGCCACCATGCTGGTGCATCACGGCCTGCGCGCCGAGCAGGGCGACGTCGCGTTCCTCGACAAGCCGGAATCGGAAGAAGAGGAAGTGTTCTACGCGCTGATCAAGAAGCTGCTGAAGGAAAAGCCCAAGGGCTACTTCGCCGAGATCGCGAAGAACATCAAAGGCGTTTCGGAAGAAACCACCACCGGCGTGCACCGCCTCTACGAGATGCAGAAGAGCGGCAAGCTGCTGTTCCCGGCGATCAACGTCAACGACAGCGTGACGAAATCGAAATTCGACAACCTCTACGGCTGCCGCGAATCGCTGGTCGACGGCATCCGCCGCGGCACCGACGTCATGATGTCGGGCAAGGTGGCGATGGTCGCGGGCTTCGGCGACGTCGGCAAGGGCTCGGCGGCCTCGCTGCGCCAGGCCGGCTGCCGCGTCATGGTGTCCGAAATCGATCCGATCTGCGCGCTGCAGGCGGCGATGGAAGGCTATGAGGTCGTCACCATGGAAGACGCGGCGCCCCGCGCCGACATCTTCGTCACCGCCACCGGCAACAAGGATATCATCACCATCGAGCACATGCGTGCGATGAAGGACCGCGCCATCGTCTGCAACATCGGCCACTTCGACAACGAGATCCAGATTGCGCATCTGAAGAACCTGAAGTGGGACAACATCAAGCCGCAGGTCGACGAGATCACCTTCCCCGACGGCAAGCGGATGATCCTGTTGTCGGAAGGCCGCCTCGTGAACCTCGGCAACGCCATGGGCCATCCGAGCTTCGTGATGTCGGCGTCCTTCACCAACCAGACGCTGGCGCAGATCGAATTGTGGGCCAACAACAAGGACGGCAAGTACAAGAAGGAAGTCTACGTGCTGCCGAAGTCGCTGGATGAGAAGGTGGCCCGGCTGCATCTCGCCAAGATCGGCGTCAAGCTGACTGAACTGCGCAAGGACCAGGCTGACTATATCGGCGTCAAGCCGGAAGGGCCGTTCAAAAGCGATCATTACCGGTATTGAGGAACTGAGCTCGTCATTCCGGGGCGCGCGTCAGCGCGAACCCGGAATCTCGCGCTGCCACCTCTGGATTCCGGGTTCACTCGCTTCGCTCGCGCCCTGGAATGACAACGATTTTCGTCATGCCCGGCCTTGTGCCGGGCATCCACGTCTTTAGAGTCGACGTAAGCAAAGACGTGGATGGCCGGGACGAAGCCCGGCCACGACGAAAATGCGAGGCAGGGCGGGGAGGTCACCATGGCTGCAGAACATTTCGACGTCCTGATCGTCGGCGCCGGCCTGTCCGGCATCGGCGCGGGCTATCACCTGCAGCAGAAGTGCCCGGGCAAGAGTTTCGTCATCCTGGAGGGCCGGGACTGTATCGGCGGCACCTGGGATCTGTTCCGCTATCCCGGCATCCGCTCCGACTCGGACATGTTCACGCTGGGCTATTCGTTCAAGCCGTGGGTCGAGGCCAAGGCGATCGCCGACGGGCCGCGGATCTTGAACTATGTCCGCGAGACCGCGGCCGAGAAC
>CALROE020000523.1:0-3767 GCA_943369715.1 Bradyrhizobium ivorense | reverse complement strand
CGAGAAGGTTACCGCTGCCGGTCCATTGCTCGATGACCGCCCGCGCGCCTGATGTCAGGGCTTCCCTTTGATCGCGCAGCACCACCACATTGCCGAACGTCGGTGCGGTCTTCACCGGTCCGAGTTGCAGCAGCGTTGCGGTGTCGATGCAGCGGCACCATGGCGAGGAGAGGATTGTTTCCAGTACAATGCCTTTCGACTTCAACCGCTCACCGATCTTGAGCGCGTCGGCGCGTCCCTTGGCGCTGAGGTTGCGCTGGGTGGCGCAGTCTTCGACCTTGAACCCCGGCGGGTCGCCGAAGCCGCCCGGTGCATCGGCATGCCGCATCAAGGCGACATGCCGGCCGGCGCGCAGCGCGCTCCAGGCCTCGGCCTCGCCGGCGCGGGCGATATTCGCCGTGTTGCAGAGCCCGAGGAGAATTGCGAAGATAGCGAAGCTGGTGCGGCGCATGATGGCGGACCTCGTCACATACGCGATCAGGCAGCCACGGTCCGAGATGCGCGATCACGACAGTGATCAGCACTGCCGAGATCCACAGCAGCTTGCCTTGGAACGCGGGGGTACACACCACACGGGAGCGCCGCACCCGGAATGAGGGCGACCGCCAGCGACAGCAACCAACGCCGGGTGATGGATGTCATGGACCGCCTCCGGCATTTTTGAAACGGCACCGATCCGCGCTGGATTCCTAGCGCGTTTGGCCGGGCCGCTCAAATAACCCCGGCGTGATCCAGGTAAAACAGGATCAGCCGGTCCGGATGCGGAGTAACCGGGTGCGGCGGCGCCGCAACACAACCCTGCTTTTTGTCCCGGGTGTGGCATCCATCGTTTGGTGACCCGACCCGAGATGGGCTATGCTGACCTACAGACAATAAAACAGGAAGCCGGGAGCAGGCGCGACAAGGTGAGCCAAGCGGGGCAGCATCCATGATGACCTTACCGGAACTGGCCGTGGACGCGCTGGAAGAATTTCTCCGGTCCTTTATGCGTCGCCGGTTCGGACCCTCGCAGGCCCTCGTGGAGATCGTGCCGGCGGCGGCCCGTCTCGCGCTCGAATGCATCGGCAACAGCGACGCGCTTTACCACAATGTCGAGCATACGATGCTGGTCACGCTGGCGGGGCACGATATCCTGCGTGGTCGTGCATTGCACACTCATGTCAGCGTGGAAGACTACGCCCATGTCATCGTCGCCTGCCTCGGCCACGACATTGGTTATGTGCGCGGCCTGTTCAGAGAGGACGATGCCGACGGATTCGTGATCGATTCCGATGGCAACAAGGTGACCTTGCCACGCGGCGCATCGGACGCCGGCCTGATGAATTGCCACGTCGACCGCTCGAAACTCTACGTGATGAAGAGGGTCGTCCCCCCGCTCGACAAGCAACGCATTGCGGACGCAATCGAAGGCACCAGGTTTCCGCCGCTGCCAGGCCAGCAGTTTGGTGAGGAAGCGTCGATGGTTCGAGCTGCGGATTTTATCGGGCAGCTCGGCGATCCAAACTACATCCGAAAATCCAACGCGCTCTACCATGAGTTTGAGGAAGTCGGGATCAATCGCCAGCTCGGCTATGATTCACCCGCCGACATCGTCCATCGCTACCCTCAATTCTACTGTGACAGCGTGGCGCCTCAAATCCAGACCGAAATAGGCTATCTCAACATGACGTCGAGCGGACGGCGGTGGATTGCGAACCTGTACGCCAACGTGTTCCGCGCCGAACAGGCGATTTCGTTGTCGGGGCCGCAGCGGTAGGCGCACCGCGTCTCGGATTTGCGACGCGCCGTTCGCAAGCGTGAGACGCTGGCCCGCAACGTACCTGACTTGCTGCGGTCGAACGGGCCAAAACACCGCGTAAATTGCAGGGAAGTCCCGCAGCCGGAGCGTGCACGGGGCGATGGCACGCCGCTTGCTGTTGGCTTTCGCAACGCGCGCAAGACGCGTTGCGGTAAACCAACCAAGGGAAGGGAAATCTCATGGAGATCGGTTATTTCACCATGCCTTCGCATCCGCCTGAGTGCGGGCTGAAAGAAGGCCACGACTGGGATCTGCAGGTGCTGCGCTGGGCCGATGAACTGGGCTACCAGGAAGCCTGGATCGGCGAGCACCACACCGCGCCCTGGGAGCCGCATCCGTCGCCGGACCTGCTGCTGGCGCAGGCGTTCCTGCAGACCAGGAACATCCGTCTCGGTCCCGGCGGCTTCCTGTTGCCGTATCATCATCCCGCCGAACTCGCCAACCGCGTCGCGATGCTCGATCATCTGTCCGAAGGCCGGCTCAATTTCGGCGTCGCGGCCTCGGGACTGCCGAGCGACTGGGCGATGTTCAACGTCGACGGCATGTCCGGCCAGAACCGCGACATGACCCGCGAGGCGCTGGAGATCATCCTGAAGATGTGGACCGAGGACGCGCCGTGGACCTACAATGGCAAATTCTGGACCGTGTCCAAGCCCGACGTGATGTTCGACTTCCTGAAGCCGCACATCAAGCCGCTGCAGGCGCCGCATCCGCCGATCGGGGTGGCGGGCCTCAGCAAGGGCTCCGATACGCTGAAGCTGGCCGGCGAGCGCGGCTACATCCCGATGAGCCTCAACCTCAATCCGGCCTACGTGTCGAGCCATTGGGAATCGGTGGAGATCGGCGCGGCCAAGACCGGACGCACGCCCAACCGGCAGGACTGGCGGATGGTGCGAGAGGTGTTCGTGGCCGACACCGACGAGGAGGCCTGGCGCCTGTCCGTGGGCGACATGATGGGCCGGATGATGGGCGAATACTTCCTGCAGCTGCTCGGCCATTTCGGCTTCAAGGACTACCTCAAGCACAAACCGGATGTGCCTGACAGCGACGTCACCGTCGAATACTGCGCCAGGCACAACTGGATCGTCGGTTCGCCGGCGACCTGCGCCGAGAAGATCGAGAAGATCTACGACGAGGTCGGCGGCTTCGGTACGCTGCTGGTGTTCGGCTTCGACTACAAGCACAAGCCGCAGGCCTGGCACAATTCGCTGCGGCTGCTGAAGCAGGAAGTGCTGCCGCGCCTCAAGCATCTGAAGCCGGGCATCGGCAAGGCCGCCTGAGCGGGGATCTGCCTCTCTTCCCGCCAGCGGGGAGAGAGGCGGGCTGGGAGATGCCGAAAATGGAGCCGGGCGATTTCAGGAAGGCGATGCGTCACTGCGCCGGCGCGGTGGCGCTGATCACCGTCGGCCGCAAGGATGGCCGCCGCACGGGATTGACCGCGACGGCGGTGTGCTCGCTGTCGGACGATCCGCCATCTTTGCTGGTGTGCGTCAACCGCAACGCCAGCGCGCATCCCCGCATTCGCGAGGAACGGTGTTTTGGCGTCAGTTTCCTGAGCGAGGAACACGTGCCGCTGGCGCTGACATTCAGCGGCCAGAAGGGGATCGAGGGCGACGACCGGTTCGGCTTCGGACATTGGACGAAGCGGGTCACCCGTGCGCCGGTGCTGAAGGATGCGATCGTCTCGTTCGACTGCGATCTGCGGCAGGAGTTCGAGACCAGAACGCATCCCGTGTTCATCGGCGAGGTGCGCGACGTCGGCATGCGCTGCGAGGCACCGCCGCTGGTCTGTCTGCGCGGCGCGTTTCACGGCGTGCAGGCGATGCGGGAAGCCATGTCGCTCGGCGACATCAAGGCACGGAAGCTGAGCTGGAGCGGCTTTTCCTAGGACGAGATGGCTTTTGGTTGAATCGGTCGCCCGCGGTCGGCTTACCTCTCCCCAGCGGGGAGAGGTCGATTTGCGCAGCAA
>CALROE020000522.1:0-3775 GCA_943369715.1 Bradyrhizobium ivorense | reverse complement strand
GTCGTAGCTGCCGATCAGTTCCATCGCATTGCCGGCCGTCAGCCGCGAGGCATGGGCGGCGAAGCGGACGTGCGGATTGAGCGCGTAGATCTGCCCGGCGGCGCTGTCGACCTTCTGGCGGCCTATGTCAGGCGTGGAATGGATGATCTGGCGCTGCAGGTTGGACAGCGACACCATGTCGTCGTCGACCGCGCCGAGCGTGCCGACGCCGGCCGCCGCGAGATACATCAGCGCGGGCGCGCCGAGGCCGCCGGCGCCGATCACCAGCACCGCGGCTTCCTTCAGCGCGGCCTGGCCGGGGCCACCGACCTCGCGCAGCACGATGTGGCGGGCGTATCGTTCGAGTTCCCCGGCACTCAGCATGATAAGGCTTCGTCCTTCTCTGTCGCCACTATCCATACCTCGCCTTGAACCATGGCGCAGCTGTTGCCGACCAAGCAGATGTGCTTAATTGCGCCGACTTCAATGGACCGGGACCTGTCATGAGACCATTGCTGACGGCAACATTGATGTTCGCAGCGATGGGGGCTTCCGCCCAGGCCCAGCTGACGCCACCGGCCACGGCAGGCGCCAATGCAAAGCCGGTCACGACCGTGCCGATCCGGCCCGCGCTGCAGACCCCGGCCGATACCGCCAACGCGATGCCGCAGGCCGAACGCCTGGCGATCCAGTCGGACCTCGCCTGGGTCGGCCAGTACAATGGCGCGATCACGGGCGAAGTCAGCGAGCGCATGGTCGCCGCCATCAAGGAATTCCAGAAGGGCCGCGGTGCCAAGCAGACCGGCGTGCTCAATCCGCAGGAGCGCGGCATCCTCGCCGAGACGGCGAAGCGCAAACAGGAAAACGTCGGCTGGAAGATCGTCACAGATATGGGCACCGGGGCGCGGCTGGGCATCCCGACCAAACTGGTGCCGCAGCAATCCACCGACGCCAATGGCAGCAAATGGACCTCCGCCACCGGCACCGTCCAGATCCAGCTGTCACGGCGCAAGGAAGCCAACCCGACCACCGCCAAACTCGCCGAGCAGGAAAAGAAGGAGCCTGGCGGGCGCAAGATCGACTACACCGTGGTCAAGCCGGACTTCTTCGTGCTGTCGGGCCTGCAGGGCCTGAAGAAATTCTATCTGCGCGGGACCTTCAAGGGCGACGAGGTCCGCATCCTCACCATCCTGTACGACCAGGCCGTCGAGAACACCGTCGAGCCGGTGGTGATCGCGATGTCGAGCGCCTTCAACCCGTTCCCGGCGGGCGCGCAGGTCGCCGGCCCGCCGCCGCGCAAGACCGTGGAATACGGCACCGGCATCGTCGTCAGCGGCGACGGCGCCATCCTTGCCGACCGTCAGGTCACCGACAGCTGTCTCGCGATCGCGATCGCCGGCCATGGCAACGCCGATCGCGTCGCCGAGGACAAGGATCACGATCTGGCGCTGCTGCGCATCTACGGCGCGCGCGGCTTGACGCCGCTGAACCTCGTCAACGGCTCGGCTAAATCCAGCGTCGAACTGACGGGGATCGCCGATCCGCAGAACCAGGCCGGCCGCGCCGCGGCGAGCAGCGTCAAGGCGTCGATCGCGCCAGCCGGCAGTGGCAGCGATCTGTCGCCGGCGCCGGGGCTGGGTTTTTCCGGTGCCGCGGCGCTCGATACCGACGGCAAATTCGCAGGGGTCGCACTGTTGAAGCCGGTGCTGGTGGCGGGACCGGCCAATGCCGCAGCCGCGACACTGGTGTCAGCCGATACCGTGCGCGGCTTTCTGACGGCGAATGGCGTCACCGCGGCGGGCGGATCGGCGGATGCCAAGGCGTCCGTGGTGCGCGTGATCTGCGTGCGGAAGTAGCGCCAACTCATCCCGAGAGCCGCGCGCCGGACAGCGCGAGGGGCATGCCGGATTGTTGACGTGGATCAATGCCGGTGAGGCTGATTGCCGCTCCAGTTCGTCATTCATTTCGGCACAAGCCATTTCACGGGGCATGACCATGAAACGCCTTTTGACGACGACGATCGCAACGCTCGCCGTCTGCATCACCGGCTCCGGTTCGGCGGTTGCGCAATCCCCGCCGCTGCCGACGCCTTTCGTCGAGGAGGTCATGGTCAAGACCTCGCTGCTGACCTTCAACGACGCCAACCTGACCGGCAACTACGCCGTGATGTACGCCAAAATGGCCAAGCCGTTCCGCGACAGGTTCAGCGTCGATACCCTGAAGCAGGCCTTCAAGGTGTTCGCCGGCAAGCACATCGACACTATCGCGGCGATGCCGATCGTTCCGACCAGCCCGGCAAAATTTGCAAGCAACGGATCACTGATGCTGCGTGGCTATTTCGATACGACGCCAAGCCGCCTGAGCTATGAACTCGACTTCGCGGTTTCGGAAGGCGAGCTGAAGCTGATTGCGATCGACGTGAAGGTCCGGGATACGTCGACCAGCGACGCCGGCGGCGCCGGACTTCTCACCCATGCGGCCACCGATTTTTCCGCCGCCGGCAAGTGAGGCGCTGATATGAGCGACACGGTCAAACCGGTAGCCACCTGGCGCAAGGTGCTCGCCGCCATCCTCGACTTCGCAACGGTGTTCTTCGGCGGCGGCTACGCGATCGGCTACCTGACCGGCAGCGTTACCGCCGAGGGATTCAAACTCGAAGGCATGCCGGCGCTGATCCTGTTCGCGCTTGTCATCGTCTACTTCGTGGCCGGCAGCAAGTATCTGGGCGGCACGATCTGGCAGCGCATCCTGTATACGCACTGAGGAGAAGAAGTGCCCGACCCGTCTTCCGAACAGGATCTGTTGGCTGCGCTGAAAGCCCGGCTTGGCGCGCTTGGTCTGACCGTCCATGAGGATGGGCAAGGATTGACGGGCGAAGCCCAGCCGATCCGGTCGAAATGGTGGCTCGGCGCCCGCACCGTCAATTACCGGATGTCATGCCGGCCGTCGGCCGTGGATCGCACGGTGCAGTTTCGTGAATCTGTAACCGAGTCGAGCTGGGGCCTGCCGCCGCCGACCGTGACCGTCGGAAAAACCAAAGTAAGCGGCTGGAAATTGTCCGGCGAACGCACCGACGCTTCGCCGGGAGGCGGGGGCGCAATCGACTACGCGCAAGTGCGCGATGCCGTGGAACAGGCCGTTACCGCGGCCGGCTGGAAGTTCCACCTGCAAGGTGGCCGTCTGCCCTGACAAACACGCGGCTGCGCAATCCCGCGCCGGTCACGCCAGCCCGAATCGTATTCCCGCGCGCGCCAATCCCCCGGCAAGCCCGACCGGCGTGCCGTCGGCGCGCCAGCACGCCGCGCCGGACATCGAGCCGTCATCGTGAAACTGGATCGCATTCATGCCGCCGGCCACGGTGGGCACCGCCAGTACTTGATGCCCCATCGACGCCAGCGCCGCGCGAACGCCGTCGGGAACCGTCGCCTCGATCTCCAACGCATTGCCTTCGGTCCAGACCCTGGGGGCCTCGACCGCCTCCTGCAGGCTCATGCCGTGATCGATCAGATTGATCAGCGCCTGCATGGCGCTCGGAAAAATCTTCTTCCCGCCGGGCAGGCCCAGCGCATAGACGAGCTTGCCGTCGCGCAGCGCCATGACAGGCGACATCGATGTGGTGACGCGCTTGCCCGGCGCCAGCGACAGCGCGTGGCCCGGCCGGGGATCGTACAGGTTCATGTAATTGTTCGGCACCGTGCCGAGGCCGGGAATCAGGATCTTGGCGCCGAACAGATTGTTGATGGTCTGCGTGGTCGCGACCACGTTGCCCATCGCATCGGCGGCGGTCATGTGCGTC
>CALROE020000521.1:0-3780 GCA_943369715.1 Bradyrhizobium ivorense | reverse complement strand
GGGGAGCCGCTCTGCCTTGACGCAGATCAACGGCCGGGCGGCGATCCCCGGCGCAGTTCTGATGCAACAGGGCATCTGCAATGATATAATAGCGGAAAATCGTCAACACCCGGAGCCGAAACAGGGAGTGCGCATGGCCGAGAATTTTCACGACAATGAGGAACGCCAGCGCTTCGAGCTCGATGTCGAGGGCCACATCGCCTTCGTCACCTGGCGCAAATCACCGGGCGCCATCACGCTGGTCCATACCGAGGTGCCGCCGGAGCTGGGCGGCCGGGGCATAGGCTCGAAGCTCGCGCGCGCCACCCTCGACGCGGTGCGCGCGCAGGGGTGCCAGCTGTCGGTCGAATGCGATTTTATCCGCTCCTGGATCGGCAAGCATCCGGAATACGGCGACCTGCTGACGCCCGGGGAGGAGGGCAAGCATGAAGTCGCCGTCCACACGGCCGGCTGCTTTTGTGGTGCCGTGGAGGTCGAGGTGACGGGCAAGCCGACCTTCGAAGGCTATTGTCACTGCAGTGACTGCCAGGCCTGGTCGGCGGCGCCGATCAACGCCTTCAGCCTGTGGCCGTCGGCCAGCGTGCGGATCACCAGGGGCGAAGCCGATATCGGCACCTTCCACAAGACCGAAAACTCCTACCGCAAGTTCTGCAAGATCTGCGGCGGGCATCTCATGACCGAGCATCCGCGCATGCGGCTGATCGACGTTTATGCCAATCTGCTGCGGGATTTCACGCATCAGCCGACGCTGCACGCCAACTACGGAAGCAAGATGGTTTCCGTGAGGGACGGTCTGCCGAAGTTTCGCGATCTGCCCGCCGAACTCGGCGGCTCCGGCGAAACCTTGCCGGATTAGCCGGCCGCGCGCGGCATGACGGGCCCATGCAAGGGCGTGGTGACAGCCGGCAATCCGTCCGATGCAGTCGACAAGAACTATCCCCGTACAACTACAGGCTTGCGGGCGGTGATTGAACGCCGCTGCGCCGCCGGCAGTGTTTCTACGGTGCGCAAATTTAACCCGTCGAGTTCCTGAATCCGCTAGGTCTCGTCCAGTCATCGGGAGTCACCGCAATGGACAAGAAGCGCCGCGTTTCCAGACGACCGCTGCAACCGGCACGAATACAGATGCTTGACGAAACCGGCGCGGCGAATTGCTTCGTCAGGAATGCATCGGACACCAAGGCCGTACTGGAGGTGGAATCCCCCCTGAACGTTCCGATCGAATTCGACCTCCTGATCGATGGCGATTCAAAGCGTCACCGCTGCGCCGTCGTGTGGCGCAAGACGAGGTGCCTCGGCGTCGCGTTCATCTAGGATACGATCCACCCCGGGTGTCTGGGGAGCGCCCTTTCCGGCGCTCAAACCCGGCCGTTCGCGGGCAGTATTTCGGTTCCGCCGAACGCAATTACCCGCCCGTGCCTGAGCATCACGACCTGTGTCGCCAGCCGCCGCATCTCTCCGGCGTCGTGGCTGACATAGACCATCGGCACATTGGCTTCGTCGCGCAGCCGCACGAGATAGGGCAGGATCTCCACCTTGCGTTCCTCGTCGAGAGATCCCATGGGCTCGTCGAGCAGCAGCAATCTCGGTTGCGCCAGCAGCGCGCGCCCCAGCGCTACGCGCTGGCGCTCGCCACCCGAGAGCTGGCCGGGGCGGCGGTCGAGCAGGCCGCCGATATCGAGCAGATCGGTGACGCGCTTGTTCTGCACGGGATCCTCGGCCAGCCGGTTCATGCGCCGCCTGTAGTCGAGGTTCTGCCGGATATCGAGATGCGGAAACAGCCGTGCGTCCTGGAACACATAGCCGATGCGGCGCCGATCAACGCCTTCAGCCTGTGGCCTTCGGGCAGCGTGCGGATCACCAGGGGCGAAGCCGATATCGGCACCTTCCACAAGACCGAGCATTCCTACCGCAAGTTCTGCAAGATCTGCGGCGGGCATCTCATGACCGAGCATCCGCGCATGCGGCTGATCGACGTTTATGCAAATCTGCTGCGGGATTTCACGCATCAGCCGACGCTGCACGCCAACTACGGAAGCAAGATGGTTTCCGTGAGGGACGGCCTGCCGAAGTTTCGCGATCTGCCCGCCGAACTCGGCGGCTCCGGCGAAACCTTGCCGGATTAGCCGGCCGGGTTCGCGTTCATGACCCTAAGCGGAAGCGGGATCGACCGACTGCCAGCGCCTGACCTCCAGCCGGCTCCGCCGGCCCTTCACGGAAATCACTTCGGCCGGCCTGAATTCCGCATCGCCGGCCTTTCGTACGGTATCCGCATCTGCGACGATTTCACCCCGTGAAGCGGCGGCACACAACCGCGCGGCGAGGTTCACGCTATCGCCAATGACCGTGAAGTCCATGCGGTCGGCGGGCCCTACGGTGCCGGAGATCACTTCGCCCGTGAAGATACCGATGCCGACGCCGCGAGGCAGGTCGGCCTGCTCCAGAAGGCGGAGCGCCTCGCGCGCCGCGCCGATCGCGCGTGCTTCCGCCCGTGCGCCCTGGAAGCGCGCCAGAACCGCATCGCCGATCAGCTTGTCCACGTCGCCGCCCGCGCGCGTAATCGCGCCGACCACGTTTGTCATCGATTGGTTGAGAAACCGAACGACTTCCTCCGGTCCATTCGCCTCTGCGAATGACGTGAAGTCGCGAATATCGGAGTATAGAATGGTGCAGCGTGTCCGGCTCGAAGGGATGCCGCCGCCCATGCTGACGGCGTCGTGAACCGCCTGGGATGCCGCGCCCGAGAGCAGCCGTTCGAGCCGCGCCCGCAATTCGGCGACCAGCGCAGCCCGGCTGTCGATGTTTCTCTGCGCCAGCATGACCAGGCGTGTCATCCCCAGCATCAACGCTATCAGCATGACGCTGGGCACGCCGGCGGCCGCGATACCTGCGCGCCAGAGCAGCGCATTCAGGTGGCTAACAGGTTCATACAGCTCGATGATCACCGGGGAGCCACCGGGCACCGCGACCAGGACGTAGAGCTCATAGAGTGCCGATCCGTCAGCTGCTGTCTTCAGCACCACCGTGCTGGTGCCGCGCTCCGCGGCTGCTACAAATGCCGGGCTGCGGTCCTCCATTCCGATCTGGCTGCGATCCGTCGAATACTGGATGACTCCGGCGGCGGAATAGATCTTCAGATGCGTGAGGTCGAGTTCGCGCGCTTCGCGGGTCAATTCGGCGAGCAGCGTCTGGCCATGGGCGTCGCCATAAACCGATGCGGGCGCTTCGCCGCGCTTCAAGCGCTGCCAATGGTCCGAAGCCGCTTCGGTCATCGCGCGGTCGATGATCAGCGCACGTCGTGTCGCCTGCCCGAGATAGACCCCTTCAGCCAGTTGACGCGCCCCGACGCCGGTCAGGACCGCGGACAACACCAGAAGGATCAGGAGTCCCGGAATGATGTAGCGGAGGAACAGGCGCAGCAGGGGATAAGGCTGATCGAAAGAATGCGTATTCATGATCAGCGGCCATGTCCGAGCGGCGCTCCCGGGTTGGTCACCCGCCTCGACACTTTTCGTGCGCCTGGAGCCGCTTTGTCTTGACGCAGATCAATGGCGCCGTCCCGGCGCGCCCGGGCAGGCGGCGGTATCAGGCCGGCGACGTCGTCCCCGGCAACACTTCAGGCCCGCCGAACGCAATCACCCGCCCGCGCCTGAGCATCACGACCTGTGTCGCCAGCCGCCGCATCTCTCCGGCGTCGTGGCTGACATAGACCATCGGCACATTGGCTTCGTCGCGCAGCCGCACGAGATAGGGCAGGATCTCCACCTTGCGTTCCTCGTC
>CALROE020000520.1:0-3788 GCA_943369715.1 Bradyrhizobium ivorense | reverse complement strand
CGCGAATACCGCTGCTGGTCTGCTTATTTTGTCTTCTTGACGGGTTCCGCCGGCCGCGCGACGCCCCAGGGGTCGTATTTTTCCCTGGATTCGGGAATCCGCTCGAGCGCGGCCTTGTAGGCCTTCTCGTCGACGACCGGCTTCTTCTCCTCGACCTTCCTGGTCTCCTCCTTGGGCCGGTTGGCCTGGGCGTGTGCGGGCATGGCCAGCAAGGCCATCATCGCCACCGCCATCGCCACCGTGAAGGCCTTCATCGCCTGGTCTCCCTGTCATCCCGGCTGCCAACCTAGCCTGCGGGGCGATCATGGCAAACCCCCGGGGGTGGTGTGTCCCAAGGGACCCGGTTTCAGCAATTTGATGATGCGGCAGCGCGAATTGCTCCCCAATTGCGGGCAATTTTAACGGGCACGGGATAAAAACGGCGAATGCGGCGGGTCGTTGTTCACTGGGCGTTGATGGCCGGCGTGGCGCTGGCACTGGCAGGCTGCGGCCTCGCCGACAGCCGCTCGCCGGTGCCGGAGTTCATGCGGAACAAGGCCACCGAGCCGCCACCGCCGGAACCGCCGCCCGACGTCAAGCGGCTGGTGCGGGAGAAACTGGATTCGCTGTTCACCGCGGCCTCGAACCCGCGCGGCGTGCGGGTTTCACCGCCGCTCCGCGAGGCCAGGGGCACGGGCTGGACCGCCTGCGTCAGGGCCGAGCTGACCTCGGTGATGGGCAAACCGCTCGGCGCCGAGACCTATCGCCTCATCATCAGCGGCGGCACGATCACCGACCGGCGGCGTGACGACGACTGCGCATCGGAGACGTACGAGCCGATCTAGCGGCCGTAACGGCATCCGCATGCTGAACGCGGCGTTAACATTACCGCTCAAATTGCTTCATCGTGCAGGCGGGTTTTTCCAATCTTTTCCTTTAGCGTCCTCGTCAACGCAATGCAGGAAGCGACGCCACGCGCGCTCGCTTCGATCGTCGCGAACGGGGAAACGGGGACGTGGTGGAGATAGCTGACAGAGCGGTGGTCCGTGGCACTTCGGTGATCGCGGCGAAGCGGCCGCAGCCGGCAGTTGCTTCGCGCGCCGGCGCAGGCTTTGCGCCGCTCGCGGCGGTGGCCACGAGCCCATGGCGGGCGCTGGCCGAACGCGCCAATGAGCCGAACGGCTATTACCTGCCCGACTGGGAATTGGCGGTGAACGCCTCGGCGCGGGGCCGCACCGGCGTCTCGGCGCTCGCAGCATGGAGCGATGCTCTGCCTGCGTCCGATGGCGCGGCGCGCCTGATCGGGCTGTTGCCCGCGATTTCGATGTGGCGCGCCTATAAAATTCCGCTTCCCGTTCTGGTCAGCGCCGATCCCTACGGCACGCTTGGTACGCCGCCGCTCGATCGCGAGCTGGCCGAGGATGCCGCCCTCGGATTGATGCACGAGGCGCGGAAGGCCGGCGCCCATGCGCTGATCCTGCGCGACGTTGCACTCGATGGCGCCGCCATCAGGACGTTCACCGAAGTGCTGCGGCAGGGCGACATGCGCCCGCGTTTGCTGCAATCCCATCTCCGCGCCTGCCTCGATGCCACGCGCGATGCCGAGGAATTGCTGCGCGATGCACTCGGGCCGAAAAAGCTCAAGGAGCTGCGCCGCCAGCGCAACCGGCTGGCCGAGCACGGCGAGGTCCGTTTCGAGGTGGCGCGCACGCCGCGGGAGATCGCACCCGCGGTCGAGATATTCCTGGCGCTGGAAGCCTCCGGCTGGAAAGGCCAGCGCGGCACCGCGCTTGGGCAGTACGACGGCGATGCCAGCTTTGTCCGCCGCGCCACCGCCGACCTCGCGGCGTCAGGCCAATGCGAGCTCGTGACGCTGTTTGCCGGCGACACGCCGGTGGCGGCCGCGATCGTGCTACGGCATCAGGATCGCGCGTTCTATTTCAAGCTCGGGGTCGACGAGCGCTTTGCAAAACTGTCGCCCGGCGTGCAGCTGACGCTCGACCTGACCCGGCATCTCTGCGCCGACCCTGATATTGCGATGGTGGACTCCACCGCCAATGCCGATCATCCCATGATCAATCCGATCTGGCGCGGGCGCCTTTCGATCGGCGACGTGCTGATTCCCTTGCGGCCGGGCAATCCCGTGGTGCCGCTGATTGATGGTGCCTTGAAATTGCGCCAGCTGATCCGTGAGCCGCTGCGCCGCGCCGTCTATTTCGTCAGGAAACGCCAGGAGAAATCGTCATGAATGCCGTCACCGCAGTAGCCCCGGTGATTACCGCCGGGAATGAAGCGCTGAAACGCGACTTTCCGCTCAAACCGTTCGCGATCCGCCACAAGCTTGCCGGCCATCCGCTGCTGAGCCTGCCACGCATCGCGCAGCTGGCTGCCGAGCTCCCCCGCGACCTGATCGAATATAATTCCGGCAAGGTCGCGATCAGCCAGGACCCCGATGCGATTCCCTCGGTCGATCTTGATCCCGTCGAGGTGGTCAGGCGCATCGAAACCGCTGGCGCCTGGATGGTGCTGAAGCGCGTGGAGAATTCGCCGGAATACCGGCGACTACTGGAAGACACGCTGCTGTCGGTGGCGCGGGCATGCGGTTTCAACAGCCTGCTCGACGCCGGCTTCGAGCAACTCGAAGGTTTTATCTTCGTGTCGTCGCCGAACTCGACCACGCCGTTCCATCTCGACAGCGAGGACAATTTCTTCGTCCAAATCCACGGCGAGAAATTCTTCACGATCTTCGACAACAACGACCGCTCGATCGTCTCCGATGACGAGATCGAACGCTCGATGACCAAGCACCGCAACCTGAAATACGACGACAGTTTTGCGCCGCGCGGCACTGAATTCCATCTGTTCGCCGGCGACGGCTGCTACGTGCCGTATCAGTGGCCGCACTGGGTGCGCACATCAGGCAGCTTCTCGATCTCGATGGCGATCACCTGGAAGACCCGCGAGGTCCGCCGGACCAACGACCTGCACTTCTTCAATTCGATGCTGCGCGGCATCGGTCTGCCGCAGCTGCCGCCGGGCCGCCAGCCGCTGCGCGACGCGCTGAAGCTGGCGTTCTATCGCACGGTCATCACCGCGATCAAGCCGCTGCGCGCCTCGCTGGCGATGCGCCGCATGCTGCGAAGGATCGCGCTCGGCAAGCGCGCCAATTATTATCTGAAGGGGGCGTGAGGCCTCGCGCCTCTGAAGTACACTGAAGGATTCAGATTTCAAACAGCGCCGTGTGCAGATACGGCCTCACGATCTCGCGGCGCGTTTCGCCCGAGGTTTGCTGGAAACTTTTCGCCCTCTCCGATCAGAGGGCGCGGGGAGGCCGGGCGCCCGATGCGCCCGATAGCCGCGTGTGCAACGGTAGTGGGTAGCAAGCACACGCGTTAGTCAGGTCACACCGGAATCACCCGGCACTCCCCGCGCAATGGTTTACGGCTTATAGGTGATCTCCTCGGCGAGCCCTGCGCTTTTGCCACCGTCATCCGCGCTGCCTTAAGCTGCGAACTTGACACCAGCCTTTGGGGTGTCGGAACCGCACCATTTCGCCGTCCACTTCAGGCACCCTGGTCAAGGTACCATCCGCGTCCACCGCATCCCCGCCCCGCACTGGTGACCTTGCGCAATGCCCCTCTGAGTGGGACGGGATGGCGATTGATATAGCCTGATTTGCACTTCTGGAAAACAGAAATATTTTTCCCGAAGGACTTGACACGATTTCCGATAAACCGAAGTGATTTGCCCGTCGGGGCAAGCAGAGGGTTCCGGACCACGCCCGAGGTTCGTGGCGCCGAGTTCCGTGG
>CALROE020000519.1:0-3812 GCA_943369715.1 Bradyrhizobium ivorense | reverse complement strand
GGAACCACGATGCCATCGGCCTGAAGGCCGTCGATATGGAAACGGATCGCCTCGCGAATTTCGTTCTCGACCGCCGCAACCGTATCGCCGGTGGCAACGCAGCCCGGCAGATCCGGCACATAGGCCGAATAATTGCCGTTGGTTTTCTCGATCACGATGGCGTAACGCATCAAAGTTGGTCCTTCAGCCCAGACTGCTTCAAGATACTGTTCAGGGTGCCAGGTGCAAAGAGCCGGAGATCATAGCTACAGCCACTTCTTCCATCTGAAAAAGAAGTACGGCCCGGCCGCGGCGACCAGCATCATGAGCAGCGCCATGGGATAGCCGTGGGTCCATTCCAGCTCCGGCATCATCTTGAAATTCATGCCGTAGATCGAGGCGATCAGGGTCGGCGGCATCAAGACCACCGCCATCACCGAAAACAGCTTGATGATGTTGTTCTGCTCGAGATTGACGACGCCGAGCATGGCGTCGAGCACGAAGGTGATCTTGTTGGAGAGGTAGCTGGCGTGGTCGGTCAGCGAGGTGACGTCGCGCTGCATGGTCTTCAACTGCTCGCGCATGTCCTTGGACCATTTGACGCCTTCGGTGCCGGCGGCGACGAAGGTTACGACACGGCCGATCGAGACCAGGCTTTCCCGCACCTTCGAGGTGATATCGCCCTTGCGCCCGATCGCGATCAGGATGTCGGAATAGCGTTTGGCCTGACCGGTGCGCGCGGCTCCCGCGGGCTCGAAAATATCGTGGCTGATGGTGTCCATGTCGCCGCCGGCGCGCTCCAGAATGTCGGCATTGCGGTCGATCACCGCATCCAGCAGCTCCATCAGCACCATTTCGCCGGTGATCCCCGGCGTGCAGCCGCGCGCCAGCTTGTTCTCGACCAGCAGGAACGGCCTGGGCTCGTCGTAACGCACGGTCACCAGCCGGTGGCCGGCGAGGATGAAGGTCACCGCCGTGGTGCGCGGGTTCTCGGTGTCGGCCGCGCACATCAGCGTCGCCGTCATGAAGCGGGCGCCGTTTTCGATATAGAGCCGGCTGGAAATCTCGATTTCCTGCATGTCCTCCCGGGTCGGCACCGCGATCCCGGCCAGCCGCTCCACCGCCTTGTCCTCGCCCCCGGACGGCTTGACGAGGTCGAGCCAGACCGCATTCTCCGGCAGCGCCGCGAGGTCGGTGGCGTCGATCTTCTTCAAGGAGAATTCGGCAGGCACGAAAACCGACAGCATAGGCAACTCCGGAACAGGTCCATTAATTCACCCAACAGGACTTAGCTCGATTCTGGCAAGCGCTTGATGACCGGCGCATTAACCCCCGATCCACATTTGCGGCGACGGGGTGGCGATAGCGTGGCGGCGATCCGGCGACATCAGCGCATCTGCTCAAAAATCAGCCGGAAACCGCAATAGTTGCGGCAAAAAGGACACAGCTAGCGTGCTGCGACGCGGGACGGGCATCTAAGCTCTGGAATTATGGGCGATTTCGACGATAATACGAATAATGGAATCGTGGCGTTTCGGGCGCAGGGTTGGTGCGCGACCGCGAAGACTTTCGATTGGAACTGAACCATGTCGTCGCTGAAGGCACTATTGGGAATCTTGGCCGCCGGCCTGATGCTGTCGGGCTGCATGCAGGCCACGACCTACCAGTCCGCCCCCGAGGCCACGCTCAAGCCGGCCGACAAGGCGCAGCTTGCCAAGGCGCGTTACGCCAAGGTGGCCGTGGCCGAACCGTTCCGCCGGGCCATCGTCGACTATCACCGCAAGGAAATGCCCGGCACCATCGTGGTCGATTCCGACAATCATTATCTCTACCTGGTGCAGGATGGCGGCAAGGCGATCCGCTACGGCGTCACCGTCGGCGAGGAAGCACTGGCGTTTTCCGGCATCGCGCGCATCGGCAACATGGCGGAATGGCCGAAATGGACGCCGACGGCTGACATCCACAAGCGCATCGAAGGCTTGCCCGCCTCGGTACCCGGCGGCGTCGACAATCCGCTCGGCGCCCGCGCGCTGTATCTTTACCAGGGCAACCGCGACACCCTGTTCCGGATCCACGGCACCAATCAGCCGGAATATATCGGCGCCTCGATTTCGTCGGGCTGCATCCGCATGACCAACGAGGACGTCATCGATCTCTATACCCGCGTCAAGCAGGGCACCGTCGTGGTCGTGCTCGACCCCAAGCAGGGCGACTCGCCGTACAATTCCAAGATGGCACTGCAGGGCGGCGGCAACGCGATCATGCAATAGCCGGTCAGATCGGCTTCGCAACAATCGTACAATCCAATCAAAAGCGCCGGTCTTGCCGGCGCTTTTTCGCTGGCTGCGCGGCGGCTTCCGGTTTGGTTGCCTTGGCTGCGGCCGCTTCCGGCGCCGCTGATTTGTCGGTCTCGGACTTGCCTTGCTCTGACTTGCCTTGCTCGGCCTTGGCGGCGACTTCGCGTGGCGGGGCCTCCTCCGGCCGCTCGGCCGGCAGCAGCGGGGCGATCTGCGGCAGCGGGTCCCACACGTTCCACTGGCAGATCTTGTAGTTGTTTCGCCGCTCCGCCAGATCGATATGGACGTGGTCCTCGTGATACCAGTCCGAGCCCGGCCCCAGCACCGTCGGAAACCGCGCGCACATCGAATGCAGCACGCTTTCGCGGGTCTCGCGCGACACCGTGCGATCGGTCAGCGAGATCGAGCGGCCATTGGCGAGCTTGATGGCGCGAATATCGAGCGCGTTGGCGCGGCCGTGCTCGGACAGCCTGGCGCCGATCACGCGGTTGCGGCCGCGGCACTCGAAGGAATTGAAATTGTCGAGATCGCTGATGGTGCTGCCGAGGCTTGCCGCCAGCGGCGCCATGTCGGTGCGGATCCAGTCGGCGACCGCCGAGGCCATGGCGCAGCGCAGGACGGCCGCCGGCTTCACCGAAACCCGCCGCTTGTCCGGCAGCACCACGGCCTCCAGCCGCACCAAGTCCTCGCCGCCGCAACCGCCGGCGCCCTTGATGTCGGGGATACTGGGGGCGATCGCAACCGCTTCCGTCAGCGCCAGCCGGCAGGCCGAGGGCGGCGGCGGCTCGGCGGCCCTTTCGGTCCCGGCGGAGGCCGGCTTTTCCGCATCGGGTCTGTCGGATTCCACCCGATTGGGTTCGGGCTTGGACTCGGGCTTCGACTCGGCATTGGATTCAGCTTTGGGCGCCTCCGCCGGGCGCGGCTTCGGCAGCGGCACCGCCAGCACCGCGCGGCGCGGCTTCTTCGGCCTGCTCTCCCCGAACAAGCCGCCCCATGGTTCCGGGGGCCAGGCGCCCGCCCTCGTCGCCGCCGCAGCCGGCATTGATTGGGCGCAAAGCCACAGCACCGCCGCGGCGGTAACCATTGCTGCCGCGGTGCGGCGAAAGCTCCCACAAGGCCATTTCCGGCTTGCTTTCTCCGCGCTAAAGTTCATGGCAATTCCGAATAAGAGCGGCAAGCGACAACACCTTCTGGAGGAACGACCGTATGCTTGGATTGATGCAAGACTGGCCTTTGCTTTGTCACCGGATTATCGAGCACGCCGCGGAAGTCCATGGCACCCAGGAGGTCGTAACGCGATCGGTCGAAGGCCCCATCCACCGCACCAATTACCGGCAAATTCGCGACCGCGCGCTGAAAGTATCGCAGCGGCTCGACCGCGACGGCATCAAGCTCGGCGACCGCGTCGCCACCATCGCCTGGAACACCTGGCGCCATCTCGAAGCCTGGTACGGCATCATGGGCATCGGCGCGATCTGCCATACCGTCAATCCGAGACTGTTCCCCGAGCAAATCGCCTGGATCATCAATCATGCC
>CALROE020000518.1:0-3815 GCA_943369715.1 Bradyrhizobium ivorense | reverse complement strand
GTCGCCAGCGCGGCGCGGCCGCGGCCGCGCAGCGTTTCCGGCTTGCCGCGGAGTTCGCCGACCCATTTTGCCACCTCGGTCAGGTTGCGCGCGTTGCGCCGGTCGCCGAACATGTCGGCGGCGAGCGCGACATAACCGAGTTCCGCCAGCCTGCGCGCCCGCTCCATCACGAATTCGCCGAGGCCCAGCCCCTCGTGAAACACCAGCACGCCCGGCCGCGGCCCGGCTTTGGCCTCATCGAAGGCGAGATAGCCGCGCATCTCCACGTCGGCGCGGTAGTCGATGTCCTGCGTCTGCATCGGTGGGGTTTGCTCACGGCTTGTTGGCGGCGGAACCGGAATTTCACACCGGTTCGCGGCCGGCACAACCCGGATTCGGAACAACCGGTTCGCGAGGTTGTTGCCTCCGCACACCCATTTCGGAGAGTAGCACATGACCAAGACAAGCCTTCTCGGCGCCGCGGCAATCCTTGCCGCTTTGACCGCAACACCGGCACTGGCGCAGCATGCAATGCATCAGCGCGGTGCCTACGCGCAACATCATCACGGCTGGGCGAATGATCGCCACGGACGAAGCGGCTTCTGGCCGGGCGCTGTCGCGGCGGGAGTCGTTGGTGGCGCCATCGGCACCGCGGCCGCCATCGCTTCCTCCCCCTATCGCGGCAATTCCTACGCCTATTACGGCAACCGCCCGCAATATGACGACTCCTACGCCTATTACGGAAACCGGCGCGGAAGCACGACCTGCGGCCTGGAGCCCTATGCCACCTATATGGGCCCGGACGGACGCTGGTATCCCTGCTGAGCGACGCCAATGACATGACCGAGAAGGCGGCCCGACGGGCCGCCTTCTTGCGTTCGCCACGGCAGCGTCAAAGTTGCGAGAAAGGGCGACCGCGAGGCCGTCTTTTTTGTGCCGGCGTGGGCGCGGAAAGGCCTGTCAACTGCTGGCCCTTTGCGGGCAAGTCTGGTATTCGACCGGCCGAACGATCAGCGGGATTTCGTCCGTCCCTGATCCCTTCAAATTCGCCGGTTTAGCTCAGCGGTAGAGCAGCGGTTTTGTAAACCGAAGGTCGGGAGTTCAATCCTCTCAACCGGCACCAGTGCCCCCTCAGTGACCGGCCAACCGCCAGAGCTGCATCATCTGAAGCACCATGATCGCGCCGAACCCGGCCAGGACCGAGAGGCCGGCGAACCAGACCCATTGCGGGCGCTCCTTGTATGCAAGGAACGTGGCGCAGCCGACGCAGAATATGGAAGGCACGCTTGCGGTCAAAAGAATCTGGGCCAACATTTTTGCCTCCCGGGAATGATGATGAAGCGTAACGGGCGTGCATCGGCAGAACTGTGCGCGCCGTCACGCTTCCAACGAGGCGCCGCATCAGCGCGGTGATGCATGACGGCACCCGGTGTTCGCTTCACGTTCAGCTCACGCCGACGTGTACTGCCAGGTCCCAATTTTTTCACTGGCACTCTCGAACCGGTTTCGATCTGGCACCGTCGAACTTCCGTGCGAGCCATTCCGGTTTCGCCGAAACAAGGGAATGGAGAGATCAAATGTCGATGCAATCGAAATTATCTGCGGCTGCCTTGCTCACTCTCGCTGCACTCGGCGCGATGGCAACGGCGCCGGCTTCCGCGGAAACCATGATCTGCGACCAGGTGGTATCGCGAAAGGCGTGTGGCGATCACATGGCGTATGTGGCGACGCTGACCGTGCGCAAGCCCGGATCGACCGTGAGTTACATGAACAACCTCGATCCGCGCTATAGCCAGTCGATGCAGGATGCCGGCGGCGGTGGTGGCGGCGGAGGCGGTGGTGGCGGCGGCGGTCGCTAAGCCAGGCTGATTTCGCAAGACGAGCAGGACGCCGCCGGGATGACTCGGCGGCGCTCCTGTTTTCAAACGATCGCATTGACGTGATTTTGCATCCGGTGCGTTAACCCCATTCGTTTACAAAGCGTAAACAAGCCGGTGACAGCCTTGGGGCGGAGGTCGCCATGCAGATCTATCCCGTACCTGTCGCCGTCACCCAGGCCAGAATTCAGCTGCTCGCCGAGCAGGCCGCAAAGTCTCCGCCGCGGATCATCGCCGATGCCGTCATGGACGTCTTCGCGGCCAAGAACCAGGCCGAGCGCGAGGCGCTCGTCGACATCAAGGTCTAGCCGCAGCGAGCGCAGGAAACATTGCCGCGCTCACCGGGCGATGGCTTCGCGGCGCATCGCGGCGGGCGACGTCGGAATAAACCCCACGAACGCCTTCAGTCATTTGCCGCCGAATGCCGACAGCAGGCAAAGGCGGCTTGACGAGAACCGGTCGGAAGCCGCATGAGCGGCATCGTCCTTGTAACCCGTGCTCCCGCCGGTCAGCTATCGAGACGAATCTGATAGCGCTCCGCGATCGCCATCAACTGGCCCCAGGTCGCATCGTCGATTTCGATGCCGTTGGCCATGCGCTCGGCCCGGGCAATTCGCTCGGGCTCACCGGCGACCAGAACCGGGAGATCCCGGTCGGCAGGTTCGGCCGATTTCACCCAGGCAATCATGGCGTCGATCTCGGCGAGCATGCTGTCGCGCGTGGAAAGCCTGGCCGGATCGATCACGATGCTCAGCATGCCGTTGAGGATGCCTCGCTCGGGCGGCGTCGCCGTGGATACACTTGCCGAACCGACAATGGCCCCGGCCAGCAATTCGCACACCAGCGCCAGGCCCGAGCCCTTGTGTTCGCCGAACGGCAACACCACGCCGCGCGGCTCGGTGTACATGACGGAGGGATCGGTGGTGGGCTGGCCGGCATGGTCGAGCAACGCGCCTGATAGCATCGGCTTGCCGGCATTGTGCGCGACCCTGACCTTTCCGAGCGCCACGCGGCTGGTCGCGAAGTCAAGCAGGATCGGCTCGTTGCTGTCAGTACCGGGGATGGCAATGCAGACCGGATTGGTCAGGAACCTGCCCTCCTTTCCGCGGAACGGCGCGACCCCCGGCGTTCCCGACGCGACGTTGACGAAATGCAGCGCCACCATTCCGGCCCGGGCGGCAATCTCGCCGTAGGTCCCGACGCGACCGATATGGTGCGCATTGCGCAACCCGTTCACCGCGACGCCATGTTCCCTCGCCGTCTCGATCGCCCATTCCACCGCCTGCCGGGCGACCACCTGGCCGTAGCCGGCATGGGCGTCCCATACCGAGATGGTGCCGGTATCCGAAACGATCTCGGGCGCCTGGTTGACCTTGAGCGTACCGGCATCGAGGTCGCGCACATAGGCGACCAGCATCCCGACGCCATGGCTATCGTGGCCGCGCAGGTTTGCCTCGACCAGATGCTCGGCGACGATGGACGCCTCCGCAGGCGAACTGCCACCGACGGTGACGATCCGGTTCGCGAGCCCAAGCAGCTTCCTGTGGTCGATGATCATGTTTTCACTCCGTTTTGCGACGTGCCGATGTTTGAACCCGGCTGTCGCGCTTGTCAGGGATTTGCCTTCCGGCCGGACATTGAACCGAACGATCAGCGGCTTGCGATCTTCTCCAGCACCGGCAGCAGATGCGGCAAGAACTCCGCCGGGTTCTCGCTCATCGGAAAATGGCCGAGGCCTTTCATGATGGTGACCTCGCAGCCTGGAATGCTGTTGGCAACGGCGAGCGTTTCCTCCGGCGTGCAGGAATAATCGTATTCGCCTGACAGCAGGAACAGCGGGCATTTTCGCGTGTCGATCTGCGCGACCCGTCCGCGGATGTCGCCGTCGAGCTTGTAGAAATAGAGGTCGCCCTTGAACACGCCGGGACCGCCCTGCATGTAATGCCACAGCGTCTCCCA
>CALROE020000517.1:0-3827 GCA_943369715.1 Bradyrhizobium ivorense | reverse complement strand
GCTCATCGGCAGCGCCAGCAGGATCGAGACGAGCCGGACGCCGAGTTCGGTGTCGCCTGATATCATGGTGCCGGCGCGGATCACGAAAGCGACGGCAGGCGGATGATCGTAGTAGCCGCCCGCCAGATGCTTCGACCACATCCAGTAATAGGCTTCGTCGAAGGTCAGCGGCGTCCAGGCGGCGGCGACCAGCCGCAATGCCACCAGCGCCAGCACCGTGAGAACCGTGTTGCGGGCGAGCCGTCCGTCGTTGACGCTCATATTCCGTTCATCGCTTGCGCCAGACGAACAGTCCGGACATCGCGTAATTCCACACCACGCCCATCAGCGCGCCCGCCGCACCGGCCACCCACCAGTTCCACTCCTGATCGTAGACCGAAAACGCGACGCCGACATTGGCGACGAGGCCGACGCCGCAGACCAGATAAAACAGCAACAGGCCGCGCAGGATGGCAAAGCCCTTCAGCCGCTGGTCGCGATAGGTGAGAAAATTGTTCAGGATGAAATTGGAGGTCATGGCGACCAGCGCGCCAGCCGCCTGCGCTTCGGCGAACGGCACATTGAGAACCTCATGCGCCACGAACAGCGTCGTCAGGTGCACGACGAGGCCTGTCGTGCCGACCATCGCGAACAGCAAAAAGCGCAGCGACACCACGTCATGGGTCAGCTTCGCCAGCACCAGCCCGAGGAAATCCAGCGCCACCATCGAATCGAGCTTGCTCTCGCCATGCAGCCGCGTGCCGAAGGTGAAGGGGATTTCCTTCACCCGTAATTCGCCGCGCGCGGTGGCGACGATATCGAGCAGGATCTTGAAGCCTTGCGTGGAGAGCTGCGGCGCCAGCGCCTCGAAACGGTCGCGGCGGATCATGAAGAAGCCGCTCATGGGATCGGCGATCTTCACCTGCAGCACGCGTTTTGCCACCTCGGTGGCCAACTGGCTGGCGCCGGCCCGCTGCTTGTTGAAACTGTCGGCGCTGCCGCCCTCGATGTAGCGGCTGCCGACCACGAGATCGAATTCACCGCCTTGCAGCAGGGCCAGCATCTTCGGCAGCTGGGTCTCGTCATGCTGCAGATCGGCATCGATCACGGCGGCGTATGGCGCGCTCGCCGCCAGGATGCCCTCGATGCAGGCGCCGGACAGGCCGCGCCGCCCGATCCGCCGGATGCAGCGGACGCGGTGATCCATCCGCGCCAGGCCCCGCACCACATCCCAGGTCCCATCGGGCGAATTGTCGTCGACGAACACGACTTCCCAAGCGATGCCGGCGAACGTCGCCTCCAGCCGCCGGTACAGCGTGGTGACGTTGTCACGTTCGTTGAAAGTCGGGACGATGACCGAAAGCTGAGGCGCCACAGCGGATTGCGGCGGGCTTTGGGTGGCCCCCTGGATGGCTTCATTCATGCCGCCAGCGTATATCCGCAGCGTCGGGGGAAGCCAAGGGAACCCGGCGCGGGGAGCCAAAAATGGGCAGTCGGAGGGATAAAACGGCTAAAACTGGCCCCAAAATGCCAACGACCACCAACAGAGGGCGCGCGTACATCCGGCGCAGCCTGACTATTGAGTGGTCGTCCCAGCGCCGGAGCTATGAAGCGTCGACGTCGCCGTTAGAACGAAAATAGGAACGATCAGGCCGTTGCGCAAGGGGGGGCCGTCCCGCCTCTGAAATTAGCCTTACTGCGGAACCTCCCGCACCACCGGCCCCCGGACGACGGGCGCGGCCGGAACCGCGGCCTTCGGGGCCTCGATCTTTTGAACCTCCCTGGCCGGCTTGTCGCCCTGCCCGATCGGTCCGAACACGACCGCCGCCACCAGAACGACGGCTACGATGATGCCGCCCAGTATTTTCGCGATCGCTTCCGTGTCCATCCCGCTTCTTCCCTAGTCGCCCGTTGCGGCCGGCTGACCCGCGCCAGCCGATCGAGCCGTCCATCGCCGCCGCCACCTTAAGCCTGTTTCTTACGCTCCAGAAAGCGCCTCAGCCGCTGGTTGATGTCACCGGCGGCAGCCTCCCCCGCCGCCGCCCGATCGTCGCGAAGCCTTTGCACCGCCGAGGCGATCTCGGCAACCGTATGTTCGATGCGCTCAAGCTGCTGTTCGAGCTCGTCAGCCATCGCCCATCCTAGCTTGGCGGCGTAGGCGCACAAGACGGCCGGGTTCCCGATTCTTGATGCCGACACACCGGCGCCGCGCTCGGAACAAGCCGGAAGCGCCATTTCCACGCAACCATGGCCGATTCGCGTCGGTCGCCTGAAATTGCAGCAACGGAGATTTCCCGCATGTCCAAAGGCAAGCAGAACAAGCCCGGCCAGCCGTCCCGGAAGCTCCATCCGGCGCGGAGCCCAAAGCCGGATCCCGCGCCGGCGCCGAGCCTGAAGTCCGCGCCGCCGCTTGCTACCATCACGCCAGTCCCGGCAACCGTCGCCGCACCGCCAGCCGCAGCCGCACCCGACGCCTTCTCGGCCGGCGCCTCGGCTCCGGCGAAGACCGCTTCGATCGGCATGCAAACCATCGCGCTGGCCTACGGCGAGTACACCAGGAAATCGTTCGAACAGACGAAGTCCTTCGTCGAAAGGCTCGCGGGCGTCCGTTCGCTCGACAAGGCGATCGAGCTCCAGACCGAATTCGCAAAGCAGGCCTACGAGACCTTCGTGATGGATGCGCAGAAGATCCGCGAACTCTACAGCGGCCTTGCCAAACAGACTTTCGAGGGCGCGGTTGCCAAGGTGATTCCGGCCGCGCGCTGAGACTTGTGGCGCTTCACTAGCAGCGACAGACCTGCCTCGATGCAGGTTGTATCAAGAAAGAGGCCCCGGTTTTCCGGGGTCTTTTTTGTGCGGTGAGTGAGCGTCGTCGCCTGCGCGCTTGCCCGAGCGGGTCTATCCTGTTGGCATGCCATCCCGCGAACTGGCCAATCCCAACCGGTTTGATTAGTCTCGAAGCGACAGGTCCATTATCCTCTTGCGCAGTGAGTTCAACCCCGTGACCAAGCCTCCAAAAGCCGCGTCCAAGAACTCCGGCCATATCTACATCGGCATCGGTGGCTGGACCTTCGCACCGTGGCGCGGGGTGTTTTATCCGGAGAAGCTGACGCAGGCGAAGGAGCTGGAATATGCTGCGTCGAAGCTGACCTCGATCGAGATCAACGGCACCTATTATGGCTCGCAGAAGCCGGAGAGCTTTCGCAAATGGGCGCGCGAGGTGCCGGACGGATTCGTGTTTTCGCTGAAGGGGCCGCGCTTCGCCACCAACCGGCGGGTGCTGGCGGAGGCCGGCGATTCGGTGAAACGGTTTTATGATTCCGGCGTGCTGGAGCTGGGCGACCGGCTCGGTCCGGTGCTGTGGCAATTCGCGCCGACCAAGAAGTTCGACGAAGCGGATTTCGGCAAGTTTCTCGAATTGCTGCCGCGCAAGCTCGAGGGCCGCGCACTGCGCCATGTGGTCGAAGTGCGGCACGACAGTTTTGCCGTGCCTGACTTCATCGCGTTGCTGCGAAAATTCAAGACACCCGTGGTGTTCGCCGAGCACGGCAAGTATCCGGCGATCGCGGACATCACCGGCGATTTCGTCTATGCGCGACTGCAGAAGGGCAATGACGAGCTGAAGACCTGCTATCCGCCGAAGCAGCTCGACGCCTGGGCGAAACGGTTGCAGGTCTGGGCCGCCGGCGGCGAGCCGGACGACCTGCCGCGCGCCGATGCGACCAGCGCGAAGAAGGTGCCGCGCGACGTGTTCGCCTATGTGATCCACGAGGGCAAGGTGCGCGCGCCGGCCGGCGCGATGGAGTTGATCGAACGGGTGAAGTAGCCGTCATTGCGAGCGCAGCGAA
>CALROE020000516.1:0-3828 GCA_943369715.1 Bradyrhizobium ivorense | reverse complement strand
GCGGCAAGCGCCACCTTTGCCTTGAAGGCCGGTGTGTGGTTCCGGCGCGCTCGTCTGCTCATGGTCGCTCCTGATTCGCAGGCATAGCGTGCCCGCTGTCAGGCAGAAATTCCACTTATCGACCTGTCCAGAATTCCGGGACCGGCTCTGTACATCCGCGTGCCCAGCCCGTTCAGTGATTGTTGCTAGTGCATGTGACGATGCACTAGCCGTGAAGCGTGGCGGGAAGGACGCCCGCTGTAGCCATCGAATCTTTTGAGCCACCCGTTACACAAGATCGGGGGAGGTGACCCAAGGCTATCCGTGGCCTTTGACTTCCCCCGGATTACTGCGGCGGGTTGTTGGGTTTTCTTTCGCCAGTACAATGGTGGGGCAATCCGGGAATAGTGCACTATTCAGTTTTGGGTACTGCAGGTCGTTGGTTCGAATCCAGCTGCCCCGACCAATACGCCTTTTGAGATAGTCGATCACAGGCAGACTGCCTCAGCGAGGCCTGCCAGGCAGTGGTCCGGCCATCCGTCGGAAGGCATACGAGCCATTATGGGCGACGGCATCGTTCAACCCGTAAGTGCGCATGACATTCTCCTCGCGTCCTGCTGGATGTCGCCACGCTGGGGTTGGCTGCGACATGCCCAAAAACCCAACATTGCCTGCAAACCGTAAAGCCTTGACTCGCGGGCATGCGGCCTTTCCACTTGGTGTCGGACAGGGCCGCAATGACGCGACTGAGGGGATGACGATGAGCAGGTTTTCGACCGGGGTTTTGACGGCGGTGGTTGCCGCCATGATGGCTGTCGCGCCGGCGCTGGCGGACAAGAAGGGCAACGCCATCCGTTTTGCCTACGACCAGGTCGTGGAAAACGTCGATCCGTTCATGAACAATGTCCGCATCGGGGTCATCATCGGCCAGCAGGTGTGGGACACGCTGATCTATCGCGACCCCAAGACCGCCGAATACAAGGGGCAGCTGGCGACCGCCTGGAAATGGACCGACGACAAGACCCTCGAACTGGACCTGCGCAAGGGCGTCAAGTTCCACAACGGCGCCGAATTCACCGCCGATGATGTGGTCTACACGCTGAATTTCGTGGTGAGTCCGGACAGCAAGGTCGTCACCCGCCAGAACGTGGCCTGGATCGATCGCGCCGAGAAGATCGACGCCTACAAGGTGCGCATCATCTGCAAGGAGCCGTTTCCCGCGGCGATCGAATATCTTGCCGGACCGGTCGTGATCCATCCGCATGAATATTACGCCAAGGTCGGTCCGCAAGGGATGAACGAAAAGCCTGTCGGTTCCGGCCCGTACCGCATCACCGAGCACGCGGTCGGCAAGTACGTGCGCATGGAGCGCAATCCGGATTATTTCAAGGACTCGCCAAAACCGCAGCCGAAGATCGAGAAGGTGGAAATCCGCTTCATTCCGGACCGCCAGACCCAGGTCGCCGAAATGATGGCCGGCGGCGCCGACATGATCATGAATGTCGCGCTCGATCAGGCGACCCAGATGAAGGCCGTTCCGACCCTTCAGGTCGTCTCCGGCGAGACCATGCGGATCGCGTTCCTGCACCTCGACACCCGTGAAGCGACGACCGCGCCGCAACTGCGCGATCTCAAGGTGCGTCAGGCCATCATGCATGCGATCGATCGCGAAAGCATGGTCAAGCAGATCGTCGGCCAGGGCGCGCGCGTCCTGCACACGCTTTGTTTCCCGCCGCAGTTCGGCTGCAGCGACGAGGGGGCACCCCGCTATGCCTACGATCCGGCGAAGGCCAAACAGTTGCTCGCCGAGGCCGGTCTCAAGGATGGATTCGACATCGACATCTACGCCTACCGGGAGCGCAACCAGACCGAGGCGATGATTGGCTATCTGCGCGCCGTCGGCATCAGGGCGAACCTGCGCTTCATGCAATATGCGGCGATGCGCGAGGCCAATCGCGCCGGCAAGGCGGCGATGCTGCACCAGACCTGGGGCTCGTTCTCGGTCAACGACGTGTCGGCCTCGACGCCGGTCTATTACAAGTTCGGCGCGGACGACGTCTCGCGCGATCCGGAAGTGCGCGATTTCCTGCAACGCGGGGATTCCCAGGTCGACCCGGCCGTGCGCAAGGAGGCCTATCGCAAGGCGCTGGCTTTGATCGCGGAACGGGCCTATTCGCTGCCGCTCTATTCGCTGACGACGTATTACGTCGCCAACAAGGACCTCGTCTTCGTCGCCTATCCGGACGAGATCCCGCGCTTCTGGGAAATGTCGTACAAGTGAGGGGCAGCGTGCGCCACCACTCGCACCCGGCCATCCGATGCTGATCTACGCCCTGAAGCGTCTCGGGCTTGCCGTTCTGGTCGCGGTAGTCGTCTCCGCGCTCGCCTTCCTGCTGCTGCGTGCATCCGGGGACGTCGCGATCGCGCTCGCAGGCGAGGGCGCGCGCAGCGAGGACATCGAGAATATCAGACGCATTTACGGGCTCGATCGTCCGCTCATCGTGCAGTATCTCGACTGGGCCGCGAAGATGGCACGCGGCGATTTCGGCACGTCGCTGTTCTTCAAGACGGACGTCCATGCGCTTGTGCTCGAGAAACTGCCGACCACGGCGCTGCTGGCGTTGTTCTCGCTGATCTTCGCGCTCGCCGTGTCGTTGCCGCTCGGAATTCTGGCGGCGCTTTATCCCAACAGCTGGATCGATCGCCTCTGTCTCGCGCTGGCGGTGATCGGACAGGCGTTGCCGAGTTTCTTTTTCGCCCTGATCCTGATGATCGTGTTTGCCGTGATGTTCCGGTTGCTCCCGGTGTCGGGCAGCGACAGCTGGGCCCATTTCGTGCTGCCGACCGTCGTGCTCGGCTATTATATCGCGCCCGCCATCATGCGGCTGGTGCGTGCCGGCATGATCGAGGTGCTGGCCTCGGATTATGTCCGCACCGCACGCGCCAAGGGGTTGTCGTCGACCTCGGTGGTGCTCAAGCACGCGCTGCGCAATGCTCTGGTTCCCGTGGTGGCGCTCTCGGCGGTGCAACTCGGTTTCCTGCTCGGCGGCTCGGTCGTGATCGAGACCGTGTTCGCCCTCGATGGCCTCGGCTATCTCGCCTTTCAGTCGATCACCCATAAGGATCTTCCCGTCACGCAGGCCATCGTGACACTGCTCTCCCTCCTTTATGTGGGCCTCACGCTTGCCGCCGACCTTGCCAATGCCTGGCTCGATCCGCGCATCCGCGTCGGGGGCGGATCATGACCGACGTCGCCGCGATTCCCGTCCTGGACCTGACGACGGCGTCATCGGGCGCATTGTTGCGGCGCCGGATCCTGGCGCATCGCGGCCTGCTGATCGGCACCGGCCTGCTGACGTTCATCGTCATGGTGGCGTTGCTCGCGCCGCTGATCGTCCCGCATGATCCTTACGCGCAGGACCTGTCCCGCCGCATGATTCCGCCGATCTGGTATGAGAAGGGCAATTGGGCTCATCTGCTCGGCACCGACAATCTCGGCCGCGACTACCTCTCGCGCGTGCTCTACGGCTCCCAGATATCGCTTCTGATCGGCGCGGCCGTGATGGTGATTTCCGGCCTGATCGGTACCGCGCTCGGGCTTGCCGCCGGCTTTTTCGGCGGCCGCGTCGACATGATCGTGACCTTCATCATCACGGTGCGGCTGGCGCTTCCGCTCATTCTGGTTGCGCTCGCGGTCGTCGCCACGGTCGGCGGCTCGCTCTGGGTCGTCATTCTGGTGCTGGGCCTGCTGAAATGGGACCGCTTCGCCGTGGTGATGCGGGCCGCGACGCAGCAGGTGCGGGTGCTCGACTATGTGGCGGCGGCGGAGGCCGCCGGCGCGTCGACCCT
>CALROE020000515.1:0-3837 GCA_943369715.1 Bradyrhizobium ivorense | reverse complement strand
GCCAGATCGGCTGGTTCGATTTCCACCGCGCCGAGGATCTGATTGCCCATGGTGCGCGCGCCGCCGAGCGCGCCATCGACTCCATCCAGGAAGCCATCCATATGCTGGCGCCGGTGCCGGGCGAGCCGGGCGCTGTCGTCGACAAGACGCTGTGATGGCGCAGGCCTGTCTGTGAGAGCAGTGGATCAGGCGGTCTTGATATAGTTCTGCAGTGCTTCCTGCTCCATCTCGAATTCGCGGACCCGCCACTTGACGATGTCGCCGATCGAGATCAGGCCGACCACCATGCCTTCCTCAACCACCGGCAGATGCCTGAACTTGCCGAGCGTCATCATTTCCATGATCGCGCCGACCGTATCGGACTGCCGGCAGCTGATCACCTTGCGGGTCATCACGGCGCTGACCGGCTCTTCCAGCACGCTGGCGCCGCGTTCGCCGAGCACACGCACGATATCGCGCTCCGACAGGATGCCCTCGATACGGCCTTTGCTCATCACCAGCACGGCGCCGATCTTCCGATCCGCCAGAATCTTGATCGCAGCCGAGAGCCTGGCGTCCGGCTCGACGCTCTGGATCTGATGGCCTTTGGTATCGAGGATTGCACGTACCGTCATTGTCGTCTCCCTGAAGCCGATCGCGCCCCTGAGCGAGCGCGACCTCTGTTCCTTGAGTCTTCAATTCAACAGTCCAGCGCCGATTTCGTTGCAGGCGCGTTGGACAAGCACGGCTCTTAAGCACGTTCGCGGGCTCAAGCCCTGCTACACAGACCAGCAATGATGAATGAAATCGCACTGCGCCGCAAGCGACGATCAGCCGCGATCGTGGACATCGGGGAATCGCCTATCCGCGGGCGCGCGCGGGACCGGATCGAACAGCGAAAACAACACCAGCCCCGCCAGAAATCCGCCGATATGCGCCTGCCAGGCGACGCTGCCGCCGTCGGCGCCGATCGCGATCGATCCGACACCGAAGATGATGTTGACGCCGAACCAGACCGCGAGAAAGCCGAGCACGCGCGGATCGCGAAACGCGTGCAGCAGCGAAAGCGCCGGCACGCGCGCCGCCGTATCGGCATCACCGCGGCTGAACGACAGGAAGCTTCCCCGCACGAAGGCAAAGCGGATCGCGGCCGCCATCGCGCCGGACACCGACGCCGAGGCGCCGATCATCGGCGCGATCGCGTGCTCATGGGTGACGAGATGCGCCAGCGCCCCCGCCACGGCGGTCACCGCCATGAAGGCGAAAAACCTCAGCGCGCCGAAGCGACGCGCCAGCGCGCTGCCGAACGGCAGCAGCCACAATACGTTGAAGGCGATATGGCTGAAATTGGCGTGCAGCAGCGAATAGGTGACGAAGGTCCAGATCCTGGCGCCGGCGCCGCCCGGAAAGGCGAAGCCCAGCAGCGTGGAATCGTAGCGCTTCGGAATGAAGCCGAACACCTCGATGGTCCAGTATTCCAGATCCGGTGACAGCAGCACGCGCAGGTGAATGACCGCAAGCAACAGCACATAGGCGGTCAGCGCGCCGGGCAGCGTCAGGATCGGCTCGCGCGGGCTGTCCTGCGACAATTCTGGCGGAGATTCCAAGGGCTCAAGACCTGAAGCAAGCGGCTGACGGGAGCGATTGCGCCCCAATAGGCGGCTTGGCCCGGCAGCGCAAGAGTTTGTCTCGTGTCCCGGACGCGGTGCAGCGCCCTTAGCGCTGCTCCGCTGAGCCGGGACCCAGGCTTGGCATCGCGGCATTCTCGCAAATAGACCGGACCCCGGCTTAGCAGTGCATCACGCCGCTTGCGCGGCGCGCTGCTAAGCCGGGGTCCGAGAGCAGATGGACGGGTCATTCTTCGTCTACATTCTCGCGAGCAAGCGGAACGGGACGCTGTATATCGGCGACACGAACAACCTTCCGCGGCGGCTCGCTGAACACAAAGCCAAACTGGTTCCCGGCTTTGCGCGGCCGTACGGAGTTGATCAGCTCGTCTATTTCGTAGGGTTCGATTCCATTCCAGAAGCGCGGGCGTGAGCACTCCCTGAAGCGCTGGCGGCGAGCATGGAAGATCGAGCTGATCGAGAAGCTCAATCCGGACTGCGCGATCTCTCAATTGAACTGAATTCATGACTCGTGCACAAAAAGAAAAAGGGAGGGTGCTGAGACACCCTCCCTCGTCCGTGCTGATCTTTTTCCGCGCAAGGCCCCGGGTGACATCCCCACCCCTCCCCGCGCGATGACCAAACTGTTTGACGCCGCCTGTGTAACAACCCGCCGGCCCCTGGAGAAAACCGGCGAACTAGAGCGAGCGGACCCTAGCCAGCTCTGCGCCGATCCCCAAGCTGATAGTTAATTTAACGTTAACGGCGCAAAGACGTCGCCGGCGCGGCGAAAACGCGCCCGCGGCATGGACGCTGCAAAGCCTGTCTTGCAAAACAACCAGGGGAATGCGCGTGGGCGAAAGCGGGACAGATCTGTCCCGCCAGGCCGGGCGCAAGGGGCAAGGCCGAATAATGAAACATCCGTCAACCCGCGAGTTCTACGCCTATTGGGACCAGAAGCGCGGCGACGCGCGCGCTCCCGACCGCAGCGAGATCGAACCCGGCGCGGTGCGCGAACTGCTCGGCGACATCTTCGTGCTGTCTTACGACAGCGCCGCCGGCTATCCGTTTCGCGTCGCCGGAACACGGGTCTGCGCCCTGCTCGGCTGCGATCTGAAGGATCGCAGTTTCTCCGCGCTGTTCGCAGAAGACGGCCGCCGCGAGATCGAGGACATCATCGCTGCGGTATCGGAAGAAATGCTGGGCGTCGTCGCCGGCATTACCGCCATCTCGGAGGATGGCAGGCCGGCGCATCTGGAATTGCTGCTGCTGCCGTTCAACACCCGCGCGCATTCACCACTGAGCCTGACCGGATTGCTGGCGCCGTTCGAAAGCGATCACCGACAGCTCAGGGATTTCAAACTGACGTCGTGGCGTTACATCGGACACCAGCCGCAAAAATTCGTTCCGCGCGCATTGCGCAAGCTCGCGGTCGCCCGCGGCTTCATGGTGTATGAAGGGCTGCGCTGAAGCGCATCCTGCAAAATCGAATTCCGGCAGTAACTCTTCATGAAGTCCGCATTTATCGCGCGGCGGAATTAAGCCGGGCTTCAGCTGCTTTTGAACAATGTCAGCCCCTCTTGCCTTCATCACGCACGCGCACTCACGCCGCGAGGCGTCATGGTGGTTGCACGCGACAAGGACGCACAGTTGGAAGCGGTTTGACAGATTGGGCGTGACGCCACGTCCAACGCATGTCAGTATTCCGACATAATCAGAAGCCGCGCACGTCGGACGAAGCGCGGCTGCCAGGGAGGGGACTGCACAACGTCGGCACACGCCGCGCGAGCGATTCCTCATGGCCTAACCGGTCCGTTGGCGTCGCATGGGACAACAGATTGTCCATCGTCTGCTGATTTCCTTCCCCGCCTTGCTCGGGGTTCTCTTCCTCTGTTTTTGCCTGCTGCAGGTGGTGCCGGCCGATCCCGCGATGATCATCGCCGGGCCCGACGCCAAGGCCGAGACCATCGCCGCGATCCGCCTCGAGCTTGGCCTCGACCGCTCGATCCCGGTCCAGTTCCTTGAATACATCCTGCGGGTGCTGCGCGGCGATCTCGGCCGCTCGATCATTTCCAACAGGATGGTGAGCGAGGAACTGGCGATGACCATCGGCCCGACCGTCGAGCTGATGCTGGGAGCGATGCTGATCGCGGTGCCTATCGGCCTCGCTTTGGGAACCCTGGCGGCGGTCAATCGCGGCCGTCTCTCCGATCGCGTCATCATGGCCTGCTCGGTGGCCGGCGTGTCCATG
>CALROE020000514.1:0-3839 GCA_943369715.1 Bradyrhizobium ivorense | reverse complement strand
CATCTCGCTCGCGATCATCGCCGTCATCAACGGCCTTGGCACCAGGCTCAATACCAAGTTCACGGCGATCAACAGCTCCCTGAAATAATCGCAGGCGCGTGATCGGGGATGGCGGTTGGGCGGGCCGTCTTTCGCTACTGCATGCGGAGGGTGGAAGGATTGGCGGTCCGCGATTTCTTTCCCGCTACGCCAACGGTTTGACCGCCCGGCCACGTCCGGTCATTTTTTGCGGTCCCGCGCCGGTAATTGGGATCGGTGTAGGGATTGCCCGGCCCCTCGTTCTGGCAGTTCGCATTGGGGTAGTAAAAGGCGCAAAAAGCGGGGTCGTAGATGACGTGCTGGGCCAGAACCGGCGTTGCGAGGGCGGTCGACAGCAGGACCACCGCGCCAACAAGCTTGAGGGTCGACATTGCGTTTCTCCGGATTGATCGGTGCGCTGGGGGCGCCTGAAGAATAACCCCGAAGCGGACAGGCGCATCCGTTCCCGCCGATCACTCCACCGTGAAGCCGGACGCGGGAGCAGGGGGCGCCGCTCAGGCGCGGTAGTGCCCGGACTTGCCGCCCTTTTTCTCGACGAGATGAATGCCCTCGATACGGACGCCGCGCTCGACCGCCTTGATCATGTCGTAGATCGTCAGGCACGCGACCGAGACCGCGGTCAGCGCCTCCATCTCGACGCCGGTCGGGCCGGTGACCTTGACGGTGGCGCGGACGATGCAGCCGGGAAGCTTTGGGTCCGGGACGATATCCAGCGTGACCTTCGACAGCGCCAGCGGATGGCACAGCGGGATCAGATCCGAGGTGCGCTTCGCCGCCATGATGCCGGCGATGCGCGCGGTGCCCAGCACGTCGCCCTTCTTGGCATTGCCCGAAACGATCAGCGCGAGTGTCACCTGGCTCATGACGACGCGGCCTTCCGCCACCGCGACGCGTTCGGTGGCGGGCTTTTCCGAGACATCGACCATCCGCGCCTCACCCCTGGCGTCGATATGGGTGAGGGCGGAACCGGGCTCTGAAGGTTCGGAAGATTTGGAGGATTTCCGCGCCATGCGTCAGCGCGTCCCGGTGGCGCGCGGGGCATCGCCGCGCGCCAATAGCGCGCGCGTTGCGGCGGCTACGTCGGCCTGCCGCATCAGGCTTTCGCCGACCAGGAATGTTTGCATGCCGACCCGCGCCAGTCGCGCGAGATCGGCCGATACGAAGATGCCGCTCTCGCCGACCATCAGCCGGTCTTTCGGGATCAGCGGCGCCAGCGCCTCGCTGGTCGCCAGCGTGGTCTCGAAGGTCCGCAGGTTGCGGTTGTTGACCCCGATCATCGGCGAACGAAGTTTCAGGGCGCGGTCCAGCTCACTGCGTTCATGGATCTCGATCAGCACATCCATGCCGTGCGCCAATGCTGCATCCTCGATATCCCGGGCGGCGCCGTCGTCGAGCGCCGCCATGATGATCAGGATGCAGTCGGCGCCGTAGGCGCGGGCCTCGACCACCTGATAGGTGTCGTAGATGAAGTCCTTGCGCAGCACCGGCAATTGGGTGGCGGCGCGGGCGGCCACCATGAAATCGAGATGGCCCTGAAACGACGGCGCGTCGGTCAGCACCGAAAGACAGGCCGCGCCGCCGGCCTCATAGGCCCTGGCCAGCGCCGGCGGATCGAAGTCGGCGCGAATGAGCCCCTTGGAGGGCGAGGCCTTCTTGACCTCGGCAATCAGCGCGTAGTCGCCCTGGCCAAGCTTGCGGCGGATCGCGCTGACAAAGCCGCGCGGCGGGATGGCGGTCTTCGCCAGCGCCTCCAGGTCCGCAAGCGGACGCGCCCGCTTGGCGGCGGCGATCTCCTCGCGCTTGTAGGCCTCGATCTTGGTCAGGATGTCGGACATCGTTTGGGCCTCTCGGGTCAGCCGTTGGAGACCGCGATCAATTGCTTCAGCCGCGCCAATGCCGCACCGCTGTCGATCGACTGGGTGCCGAGACCGACGCCTTCCTTCAGGCTCCTGGCGCGGCCGGCCACCACCAGCGCCGCCGCGGCGTTCAGCAGCGCCACATCCCGGTAGGGACTGGGCATGCCGTCGAGCACGCTTTGCAGCGCGATCGCGTTGGCATCGGCATCGCCACCCTTCAGGGCGTCACCGCCGACGCGGGTGAGACCAGCTTCCTCCGGCGTCACTTCGAAGGTGCGGATATTGCCGTTCTCGAGCGCTGCGACGAAGGTCGGGCCGGAGAGGGTGATTTCATCGAGGCCGTCGGAGCCGTGCACCACCCAGACGCATTCGGAGCCGAGATTCTTCAGCACCTGCGCCAGCGGCTGCACCCACTGCCGTGAAAATACCCCGACCATCTGCCGCTTCACCCCGGCCGGATTGGACAACGGACCCAGCAGATTGAAGATGGTGCGGGTCGCCAGTTCGACGCGGGTCGGGCCGACGTTCTTCATCGCGGGATGGTGCGAGGGCGCGAACATGAAGCCGATGCCGGCCTCGGCCACGCAGCGGCCGACGCGCTCCGGCGTGATGTCGATCTTGACCCCGAGCGCGGACAGCACGTCGGCGGCCCCGGAACGCGACGACAGCGCGCGATTGCCGTGTTTGGCCACCGGCACGCCGCAGCCCGCGACGATGAACGACGCACAGGTGGATACGTTGACCGAGCCGGAGCCGTCGCCGCCGGTGCCGACGACGTCGACCGCATCGGCTGGCGCCTTGACGCGCAGCATCTTGCTGCGCATCGCCGACACCGCGCCGGTGATTTCGTCGACGGTTTCACCGCGGACGCGAAGCGCCATCAGCAGTCCGCCCATCTGCGAGGGCGTGGCCTCGCCGGACATCATGCTGTCGAAGGCGGAGGCCGCCTCGTCGCGCGACAGCGTCGCGCCGGTCGCGACTTTTCCGATGATAGATTTAAGGTCGTCCATCGCGTGCTTTCGGGAGTGTTAGTTATTCGCGCCCGTCACCTGTGCGAAGGCGGCCTTGTTGATGGTGGTGCCGATGGTCTGTTCGATCTTGCTGACGTATTGCGCGACCTGTTCGTCGGTCAGCCCGCGCTGAAGGGTGTCCTTCAGTTTCTTGATGTCGTCCGAGGCGAGGTCGACCGGGGGCACGCTGATGTCGGTCACGCGGAACACGATCCATTCATTGCCGCCGGCGCCAGCGCTTTGTCCCACGGCATCCTTGGGAGTCCGGAATGCCGCCGTGACGGCGCTGACTGGCAAGCCGGGCAGGGAAGCATCGCGCCGCACGTCCTTGGCGGTTTCGACTTTCGATCCAGCCGCCACCGCCTCGTCGGCGAGCTTGCCGCCCTGGTCGAGCTTTTGCACCATCTCGGCCGCCTTGGCTCGCAGCCGGGTCATGATCTGGTCGTCGCGCCATTTCGCCTCGACCTGGTCCTTGACCTCATCGAGGGTGCGTTCGCGCGAAGCGATGACATCAAGCACGTCATACCAGACGTAACCGCCGTTGAACTGGATCGGATCGTTGTCGACGCCGACATTGCTGTTGAAGGCCTGCGACACGACGTCGAGGCCGCGCGGAATGCTGGTCACCGGCTGGCCGTTGAGAAGGCGGCCGGAGCGGTCGACGGCGTCGATGGTCACGGCGGCAAGCCCCAGCTTCTGCGCGGCTTCGATGACGCCGGCGCCGCCGCCGCGCTCGTCTTCCATCTTGTTGTGCAGATCCGAGACCTTGGCGCGCGCGCGCTCGGTGGCAATGTCCTTTTTCAGGTTGGCGGCGACGCTTTCATAGCTGGGTTCGACTGCCGGCTCGATCTTGCCGATCTTGACCACGGCAACGCCGAACCGGCCCGACACAGGCTGGCTTATCTCGCCCGACGGCAGCGAGAACGCCGCGTCC
>CALROE020000513.1:0-3840 GCA_943369715.1 Bradyrhizobium ivorense | reverse complement strand
GTTTTCGAGGAGCAGCCGATGCCGGAAATCTTGGCGACGCGGTGCGGTTCGATCGACAGTTCGAAGCAGGCCTCGATGATCGAGGCGGTGATCGAGTCATGGCCGCAGCCGGCGCACAGCGTCGAAACCTTGCCCTCGTAATCCCTGTGGGTGAAGCCGAGATCGTTCTTCGGCAGTCCCGGATGCTGGAATTTAGGCTTGGCGATGTAGGTCATGACTTCACCTTGCGGAGCGGGGTCACCTTGAGCTGATCCTGGTGGTCGCCGATCGCGCCGGCGATGAAGCGGGCGGTAATCGGCGTGCCGTCATAATGCAGGATCGGGATCAGGCGGACCGGATCGATGCCGTTCTCGTTGACGATCAATGAGCGAAGCTGCGCATCGCGGTTCTGCTCGACCACATAGACGAAGTCGTGGTCGGCGATGAAGCTGGCGACGCTGGAATGGAACGGGAAGGCGCGGATCCTCAAGCGATCGAGGTGATGCCCGCGCGATTCCAGGATCCCGATCGCCTCGTCCATCGCCGGCGCGGTGGAGCCGAAATAGATCACGCCGTATTTGGTCGGCTTGGCGGCGTTGGCCTGCAGCGGCCGCGGCACCATGTCCTGGGCGGTTTCGAACTTGCGCACCAGCCGCTGCATGTTGTCGGCATAGACAGGGCCTTCCTCGGAATAGATCGCATAGCGGTTGCGCGATGTGCCGCGGGTGAAGAACGAGCCCTTGGTCGGGTGGGTGCCCGGATAGGTGCGGTACGGGATGCCGTCGCCGTCGACGTCGAGATAGCGCCCGAAGTCGCGACCGGGTTCATCAAGCATCTCCGCCGTCATCACCTTGCCGCGGTCGTATTGCCTTGCGTCATCCCACTTCAGGGGACGAGAGAGACGGTGGTTCATGCCGATGTCGAGATCGAGCATGAGGAAGATCGTGGTCTGCAGCCGCTCGGCGAGATCGAAGGCCTGGGCCGCGAATTCGAACGCCTCGGCCGGGTCTTCCGGAAACAGCAGCACATGCTTGGTGTCGCCATGCGAGGCATAGGCGCAGGCGATGATGTCGCATTGCTGGGTACGCGTCGGCATGCCGGTCGAGGGACCGGCGCGCTGCACGTTGATGATCACGGCCGGAATCTCGGCGAAATAGGACAGGCCGATGAATTCCGTCATCAGGGAGATGCCGGGCCCGGAAGTGGCGGTGAAGGCGCGGGCGCCGTTCCACGACGCGCCGATCACGATGCCGATCGACGCCAGTTCGTCCTCGCCCTGCACGATGGCGTATTTCGCCTTGCCGGTAACGGGGTCGTGCCGCAGCTTCTTGCAGTGGCTGGTGAAGGCGTCGGCCACCGACGACGACGGCGTGATCGGATACCACGCGCACACGGTGGCGCCGCCATAGACCGCGCCGAGGGCAGCCGCGCTGTTGCCTTCGATGAAGATGCGGTCGCCGACCTTGTCAGCCTTCCTCACGCGCAGGCCGATCGGGCATTTCAGGTTCTGCAGCGCCCAGTCGCGGCCGAGATGCAGCGCGTGGATGTTCGACGACAGCAGCTTTTCCTTGCCCTTGTACTGCTCGCCGATCAGCTGCTCGACCAGCTTCGCGTCCATGTCGAGCAGGGCGCACATCGCGCCGAGATAGATGATGTTCTTGAACAGCTGGCGCTGGCGCGGATCGGTATAGGTCGAGTTGGTGATGGCCGTCAGCGGCACGCCGATCACGGTAATATCGGACCGGAATTTCGACGCCGGCATCGGCTTGGTCGAATCATAGAACAGATAGCCGCCGGGCTCGATCGCGGCGATATCCTTGTCCCAGGTCTGCGGGTTCATCGCGACCATCATGTCGACGCCGCCGCGGGCGCCGAGATGGCCATCCTCGGTTACCCGCACCTCGTACCAGGTCGGAAGCCCCTGGATGTTGGACGGGAAGACGTTGCGCGGGCTTACGGGCACGCCGTGGCGCAGGATCGAGCGCGCGAACATCTCGTTAGCGCTCGCCGAACCCGAGCCGTTGACGTTGGCGAAGCGGACGACGAAGTCGTTTACGCTGCTGATCGGGCTTTGGACGGACATGATGTTCCTGCATGAGTCATATCGATGAGGTATTTCTGCATGTCCCAGGCACCGGTGGGACAGCGTTCGGCGCACAGGCCGCAGTGCAAGCAGACGTCTTCGTCCTTGACCATGACACGGCCGGTCTTGAGGCCGTCGGCGACATAGAGGTCCTGGTCCGGATGCAGCGAGGGCGCCTTCAGCCGCGTCCGCAGATCTGCTTCCTCGCCATTCTCGGTGAAGGTGATGCAGTCCATCGGACAAATATCGACGCAGGCGTCGCATTCGATGCACAAGGGGGCCGCGAACACGGTCTGAACGTCACAATTCAGGCAGCGGTGAGCTTCGCCGAGCGCCAGCTTGACGTCATAGCCGAGTTCGACTTCGGCGCGGATGTCCTTCAGCGCGATCACCTTGTCGCGATGCGGCACCTTGTAGCGCTTGTCGTTGGAGATGTCGTTGTCGTAGCTCCACTCGTGAATGCCCATCTTCTGCGAGGAAACGTTCACCTCGGGCAGCGGCCGTTCGGTGATGTCCTCGCCGGACAGCATCTTGTGGATTGACAGCGCGGCGTCATGGCCGTGCGCCACCGCCCAGATGATGTTTTTCGGGCCGAACGCGGCGTCGCCGCCGAAGAACACCTTCGGATTGGTCGACACAAAGGTCTTGGCGTCGACCTTGGGCATGTTCCACTTGTCGAACTCGACGCCGCAGTCGCGCTCGATCCAGGGGAAGGCGTTCTCCTGGCCGACCGCCACCAATACGTCGTCGCAGTTGATCGTCTCGTCGGCTTCGCCCGCCGGCACCAGGTTTCGGCGGCCGCTGGCGTCGTATTCCGCCTTCACCTTCTGGAAGGTGACGCCAGTGAGCTTGCCGTTATCGTGGATGAAGGCGACCGGCACCATGAAGTTGAGGATCGGAATGTCCTCGTGGAGGGCGTCTTCCTTTTCCCAGGGGCTGGCCTTCATCTCCTCGAAGCCGGAGCGCACGATCACCTTGACGTCTTCGCCGCCGAGCCGGCGCGCGGTGCGGCAGCAATCCATCGCGGTGTTGCCGCCACCGAGCACGATGACGCGCTTGCCGATCTTGCTGACATGCTCGAACGAGACCGACGCGAGCCATTCGATGCCGATGTGAATATTGGCGGCGGCTTCCTTGCGGCCGGGAATTTCGAGCTCGCGGCCGCGCGGCGCGCCGGAGCCGACGAAGACCGCGTCGTAGTTCTCGGTGAGCAGCTTCTTGAGGCTGTCGATGCGGTGACCGCCCTTGAACTCGATGCCGAGATTGAGGATGTAGTCGGTTTCCTCGTCGATCACCGAATCCGGCAGGCGGAATTTCGGAATCTGCGTCCGCATCATGCCGCCGGCCTTGGGGTCGGAATCGAACACGGTGCAGTGATAGCCGAGCGGCGCGAGGTCGCGGGCCACCGTCAGCGAGGCGGGACCGCCGCCGACGATCGCGATGCGCTTGCCGTTTTTTGCCATCGGCTTCGGCATGCGGTGCTTGACGTCGTCCTTGAAATCGGCGGCGACGCGCTTCAGCCGGCAGATCGCGACCGGCGTTTCCTCGACGCGGCCGCGGCGGCAGGCGGGCTCGCACGGGCGATCGCAGGTGCGTCCGAGAATCCCCGGAAACACGTTCGATCTCCAATTGATCATGTAGGCGTCGCTGTAGCGGCCTTCAGCAATCAAACGGATGTATTCTGGAACGGGCGTATGCGCGGGACAGGCCCATTGGCAATCGACCACTTTATGGAAGTAGTCCGGCGCCGAAATATCAGTCGGTTTCATTCCTACCTT
>CALROE020000512.1:0-3843 GCA_943369715.1 Bradyrhizobium ivorense | reverse complement strand
GAAGGTCTGCGAGCGCCAGTGCGGCGGCAAGGTCAGCCACAGATGGTAGGATTTCGGATTGGTCTGGATCTCGAGGCCGGCCAGGCAGGCGGCGGCGATTTTCTGGCGCGCCTGCGCGTCGAGCCGTTTCAGCCGCGCCAGTTCGGCGGCGGTGCCGTCGGCCATCAGCTGTTGCGCGGCGGCGAAGGCAAATCCCGCCGCGGTCCAGCCGCCCGAGCGCACCGCTGCCATGACGTTTTCGCGCAGCCGCAGTGGCGCAACGACAAAGCCGAGCGACAGCCCGGGCGCGACTTTCTTGGAAAGGCTGTCCAGCACCACGCAACGGTCCGGCGCCAGCGCCGCCAGCGGCGGCTCGTCGTCGAGAAAGGAATAGACCGCGTCCTCGATCACGACGAGATCGAGCTTCTCGACCACGCGCAACAGGTCGGCGCGGCGCGCCGCGGGCATGGTGATGCCGAGCGGATTTTGAATGACGGGCTGAACGTAGATCGCCGCCAGATGCGCCTCGCGATGGGCCTTTTGCACGGCGTCGGGACGCACGCCGTGTTCATCCATCGCCAGCGGCACCAGCGTGACGCCGAGCCGGGCGGCGATGCCCTTGATGAACGGGTAGGTCAGGGCCTCGACGCCGCAACGGCCGCCGGCCGGCACCACCGCGGCCAATGCGGCGGCGATGCATTGCCGGCCGTTGGCGGTGAACACCATCTGCTCGGGTCTCGGCGACCAATCCTTGTTCTGGCGGGTGAGATACTCGGCGGCGATTTTTCTCAGTGTCTGCGTTCCGGTGCTGGTCGCCTGCCGCAACGCGATGTCGAGCGCCTCCGGCCGGATCAGTCCCTCCAGGCTCTTGCTGATCAGCGCCGATTGCGCCGGCAGCATCGGATAGTTGAATTCCAGATCGATCTTCGCGCCGCGCGGCTCGGTGGTCGCGGCGGCGCCGCGGCGCGTCTCGCCGGAAATGAACGTGCCGCGTCCGACTTCGCCGACCACGAGGCCGCGGCGCAACAGCTCGGTATAGACCCGGCTCGCCGTCGAGGTCGCGATGTTGCGCTCATAGGCAAAGGTTCGCTGCGGCGGCAGGCGGTCGCCCGGCTTGAGGACGCCGCTGGCGATCTCGGCGGCGACGGCATCGGCCAGCTTGGCGTATTCGAATTTCGACATTATTGCACCGAGAGCAATGTTTTACTTGCACCGATACAATTACAGGATCATTTAAGCGTCATCAAGGCCTGACATTGTACCGAGGAGAGCGAGAGCAATCCGAGGTCGCTGAAGGCGCAGCCGCTTGAGCAGCGGTGCGCCAACGGCATCGCTATGCCGGGCCGAAGCATTGGAGAAGAAAGATGACCACGCTATCGCAAAGCCCCGCGCAAGCTTCGATCCCCAGCCTGTCGGGCGGCCTGGTCCGCTGGCTCGGTGCCGGTGCGCTCGCCGCGGCCGCCTATTGGGAGCGGCGGGCCGCGATCAGGGCGCTGCTGGAGCGGGATGACCGCGAATTGCGCGATATCGGCCTGGTGCGCAGCGAGATCGAGGCGGCGGTCGGCGGCGCCTTCAATCCCCACATGGGGAGCATGCGCAAGCCCTTGTAATTGCAGCTATCCGTATCTGTGCATGGGGTTGTTTTCGAGATTTTGTCTCGAGGCCGGGCGCTCAGTGCCGCACCACCAGCACCGAGCATTTGGCGTAGCGCACGACGTGGCCGGCATTGGAGCCGAGAAAATAGGTGCGCATCGCCGGCCGGTGCGACGTCATCACGATCAGGTCGGCCTTCATCGCCGCGGCTTCCTCCAGGATCTCGTGATAGATGCCGCCCTGCCGCACCACGCTGGAGATGCGGGATGGCTCGATGCCGGATTCCCGCGCGACGATCTGGAGCGCCTCTTCGGACGTCTCGCGCTGCTGGGCATCGAAATCGGCCGGCACATATTCCGCCAGCATCACCGGCGTCATCGGCAGGACGTTGAGCAGCCGCACCATGCCGTTCCAGGTCTGCGACAGCGTCGCCGCGGTCGCAATCGCGCCCTTCGCCAAGTCGGTATCGGCAAGATCGATCGGCACGAGAATGGATTTGAACATCTGCGCCCTCCGTGTCCGCGATCAGCCTAACACAAAAACCGCTATCCGCCTCAGTCGCCTGACGTCTGCTTCAGCAACCTTCAGCTCTCAGTAGCCTCGGGCTGACGAATTTGGCCAGCCGTCCGCGGCGGAATGCCACGTCGCTCCAGTCGTCGATCTCGAAGTCGAGGATCGCCAGGCCCGAGGTCGGCAGATTGTCGCCGAGCTCCTTGCGCCCGGCGGCGTCGCCGCTGCCGGCCAGCATCAGCGCCAGTTCATGCATGCCGGGATTGTGCCCGACCAGCATCAGCACCTTCGGATCGGTCGCCACTTCGGCATGGATGGCTTCCAGCAACTGCGCCGGATCGGCGCCATAGAGTTCCGGCAGAAATTCGACTTGCGGCGGTGGCACCAGATCCTGCATCGCCTCCCAGACGATTTCCCAGGTCTGGTTGGCCCGGACCGCGGATGAAACCAGCACGGACTCGGGAAAAGGCGGATGCCGCCCGATCCAGCCGCCGATCTCGGCGGCGTCAGCCCGGCCACGGTTGTCCAGCCGGCGGTCCTGATCGCGGCCCGACGGTGCGTCGTTCTCGGTCTTGGCGTGACGCAGCAGCAACAAACGGCGCATGGCGCAATCTCGATTCGTTTCGGGCCTTTCGGACCAATCTACAAGCTCATGCCCAGAACAAGGTGACAAGACAAGGTGACAAGCGCCCGATCGGTCCCTAAGAAAACGATATGGACGGGACTTTCACAAGCGCCACCAACGGGGCGGATGCCGCCGGGGAGCTGGCGCGCTCGCGGCTGTCGTTCGATCTGGATGTCGATATCTGCGTGGTCGGGGCGGGGCTTGCCGGTCTCACGGTAGCGCTGGAGGCCGCGCGGCTCGGCGCCAGCGTCGCGGTGCTGGAGGGCCGCCATGTCGGCTGGAACGCGTCGGGCCATCAACTCGGCACGGTGATGCCGGGCTACGGACTTGCCCTCGGCGAGCTGATCGCGCGCATCGGACTGGAAGACGCCCGCGAACTCTGGTCGCTGTCGAAGGAAGGCGCGGACTATGTCCGGGCCAACGCGTCAGAAGCGCAGATGCCGGGGATTGCGCTGAGCGAGGGGGCGCTGGAAGTCTCCAACGTCGAGGCCGGCGATGCCCTGATCAGCCGGCTGCAGATGCTCGGCGAGGACTTCGATACCGAAGTCGAGGGCTGGCAGGTCGACCGCGTGCGCGCCGAGCTCAAGACCAATCATTACTTCCACGGCGTATATTATCCGAAAGCGTTTCAGGTCGACGGGCGCAAATATATCCATGGCCTCGCCGCGCTGGCGCGGCGGGCAGGGGCGCGGATTTTCGAGGACACGCCGGTCGTCAGCATCGATCCCTCGGGCATCCGCAAGCGCATCGTGACGCCATCGGCGCGGCTGCGCGCGTCGCATATCGTGCTCGCCGGCAACGTCCATCTCGGCGCGCCGCTGCGGCGGCTGTCGGAAACGCTGCTGCCGGTCTGGCGCTACGCCGCGGTGACCGAGCCGCTCGGCGAGCGGCTGGCCGAGGCCATGACGTTTCAGGGATCGGTGAGCGACAGCGACGGCGTCGACCATTTCCGCATCGTCGGGGGCGATCGGTTGATATGGGCCAGCCCGGAAACCACCTGGTCGGCGCGGCCCGAGCGTTTTGCGCCCGCCATTGCCCGCCGGATCCGCACCATCTTTCCGCAACTCGGCAAGGTCGGGATATCAGAGACATGGGGCGGCGTGGTCGGCGAGACCGTGCACGGCATGCCGCAGATC
>CALROE020000511.1:0-3846 GCA_943369715.1 Bradyrhizobium ivorense | reverse complement strand
CGCCGAGATCGTGGGTGATCAGCATCAGCGCGGTCTTCGAGGTTTCGCTCAGGTTCCGCAGGAGATCGAGGATCTGCGCCTGCACGGTGACGTCGAGCGCCGTGGTCGGCTCATCCGCGATCAACAGCTGCGGCCCGCAGATCAGCGCCGCAGCGATCATGACGCGCTGGCGCATGCCGCCGGAGAGTTGATGCGGGTATTCATCGATCCGGCGCTCGGGCGAGGCGATACCGACACGGCGCAGCATCTCGATGGTCTGCGCCCGCGCCTCCTCCTTGCTGACATCGGTGTGAACGCGCAGCGTCTCGGCGATCTGGTGTCCGACCGTGAACACCGGGTCGAGCGCGCTCATCGGCTCCTGAAAGATCATCGCGATCCGGCGACCGCGTATCCCGCGCATGGTCCTCGTGCTGCATGAAGCGAGATCCATGCCGTCGAACATGATCGAGCCGTCCAGGCCGGAGAGATTGTTCGGCAACAGGCGAAGGATCGACAGCCCCGTGATGGTCTTGCCGCAACCGCTCTCACCGACGATGCCGACGCGTTCGCCCGGCGCAATGTCGAAGTCGATCTTGCGTGTCGCCTGCCAAACCCCCTGCGCGGTCCTGAAACGAATGCCAAGCCCGCGCACCGACATCAGCGCTTCCTGGCCGTCCGTGGCGGCGGTTACCGATCTGCGCTGTGCCGGAGGGGCCGTTTCCATCAGCCTGCTGCCCGCTTCTTCTCTGCCGCGAGCTGTTCTTCCATCATCATCTCGGTGCCGATAATGCCGTCACACGCCAGCTGATCGATCTCGGCGTCGGACAGTCCAAGCATGCCCGCCAGTATTTCCCGGTTGTGCTCACCGAGCGTCGGTGGCGCGGAGCGAATCTCGAACGGCCGGTCGGTTTCGCGGAACGGCATCGATGGCTGCGGATGCCGGCCGATGAAGGCGCGATCGACCTGCTGGATGAATCCGCGCGCATGCAGTTGCGGGTCTGCCAAGAGTTCGATCGGCAGCCGCGCCACGCCCGATGCGACACCGGCGGCCTGCAGTGCATTCATGGCGTCGTCAGGCGCCAGCGTTGAACTCCAGGCCGTGATGGCCGCTTTGATCTCGTCCTCGATCTGGCGGCGTCCTAAAGCGCGCTTCAGAGCCTCGTCCGCGGCCCAGTCCGTCCGGCCCAGCAATTTGCAGAGCTTGGGCCACATCGCATCGCTGGAAACGGCCACCACGATCCAGTTGTCGCTGCCGGCGCAGGGGAAACAGCCGTGCGGCACAAAATCCGGATGGCGATTGCCATATTTCGCAGGCGCGCTGCCGTCGATCGAATGCGCCACGATCCACGGCGCGGCGAACGGCATCATGCATTCGATCTGCGCGAGGTCGATGAACTGGCCCTTGCCGGTCAACCTGGCATGGATCAGGGCGGTCAGCACCGCGGCGCACCCGTTCAGCCCGCCGACGGCGTCGCCGAAGGCGGTGTGGCTCATGACAGGCGGCCCAGTGGCATCTCCGACGACACTCGGCAGGCCCGAACCCTGCTCCAGCGTCGAGCCATAGGCACGGCAATCGCGGTGGATGCTCTCCGTGCCGAACGCCGACATCGACATCATCACGAGTTTTGGATTGAGCTGGCTGAGAACTTCATAGCCGAGCCCGAGTTTCGGCAGCACTTCGACCGAGTAGTTGTCGACGACGAGATCGGCGTCAGCGAGCAGCCGCTTGGCCAGTTGCAGGCCCTGCGGCCGCGTCAGATCGAGCGTGATGCCGCGCTTGTTGCGGTTCATGATGCAGTAGCGCACCGACTTCTCGTACATCTGCTCCAGAACATAGGCCGGACGGCGGTCGACGCCGCGCCACCAGTCCGGATACTGGATGGCCTCGATCTTGATCACGTCCGCGCCGAGATCGGCCAGCGTCCGCGTGCAGATCGGACCGGCCCAGCCCATCGAGAAATCGATTACCCGCACGCCCTCCAGCGGCAGACGCTTTGCGGCGCCAACCCCGGCCAGGACAGCGCGCGTGGTCCTCGCACTGGAATGGCCCATGACGGGCTGCGCCTCGCCGATGCCGGGAACGGCTCCGCCGCGCCGCGGCGGCGTACCGGTCAGGCGCTGCATGGAACCGGCGGTAAACCCGGCCTCGCTGCCGATCGTGATCGGGACGATGGCTCCGCGTGATCGCTTCTCGGCATCGCCGATGAGGTCACCGATGCCGGGCACCGGCACGATCGGGATTTTTCTCCTCAACCCCTCGGCGAACCACTCCTGCGCGGTGCGCTGTTTCAACTTCGGAATGAATTGGCTTTCGATTTCTTCCATGCGCTGCAGCCGGTCGACTCCCATGAACAGCGTGGCATCGTCGCGCAGGTCCTGGAGTCCGAGCATCTCGCAGAAGGCGCGCCATTGCGCCGGGGTCACCGTGGTGACGCCGAGCCAGCCCTGTTTGGTTTCATAGATTCCGACCGGAAAAGTCGGCCAGAACCGGTTGACGCCGATCCGCCGCATGATGTCGCCGCGCACAAACGATTCGAACATGATGTATTCGGTGGCCGCGATGCTCGACTCGAAGATGCTGAGCGAAGAGCTGCGGCCGTGCCCGTCCTGCATCCGGCCAAGCACCGACGATGCCGCTGCGATAAAGCCCCAGAGGCCGGCGAAGATCCCGGTCTGGAAATCCGGTGCATGCATCGGCGGCCCCTCGGCCGGACCGACCAGTTTGATCAGGCCCGTCAGCGCACGGACCGTCGAGTCCGTGGCCTCGAATTTCGCATACGGTCCTTCACGGCCGAACCAGCTGACGTCGAGATGAATGAGGCCGGGATTTTTCTGCCTGAGTACGGCAAGGTCGATTGCCGGACAATCCGCCGCGTCGACATCGCGGCCGTCGATCAGGATATCGCAACTGCCGATCAGCTCAGCCAGGCGCGCCGGGGCGCCGGCATCATCCGGATCGACTACCATGCTCGACTTGTTGAAATTCAGGAACGCGAACCAGGCGCTGTGGCCTTTCGGCGTCAATGGCCCGGCGCGGCGAAGCGGATCACCCTGCGGCGGTTCGATCTTCTGAACGGTCGCACCGAAGTCCGCAAACAGGCGGGCACAATAGCTCGCCGCGGCGGCACTTCCGATCTCGACAATTCTAAGATGCGACAACGCCTCCATCACGCTTCCTCATTGCCAGTGACCAGCGCGCATCGCGTCCAGCTCAGTTTATTGTTGTGGACATGAAACCTTGGTTGGTTTGCGATGCAAGCGGAATTTTGTTCCGTGTTACGGAATTGATGCAGGCTCTCCCAACTCACCTTTCGAATCCCGATTGTGCGACGACAGGAAGCAGAGCAAGTTCCCTCTTGATGCACAGGAACTCCGGTCACGCCATGAACAGGAAATAACAAGATGGCTCGCCTGCCCTATCTCGAGGCCGATCAGGTTGCGCCCGAGTATCGCGACATGCTCAAGCGCAACACCAATCTGCACAAGCTGCTGGTCAATTCACCTGATATGGCGCGCGCCTTCAGCGGAATGGGCGGCTATATCCGTTTCAAGAGCAAGCTCGATCCGCGCCTGCGCGAACTCGCCATTCTTCAGGTCGGCTGGATCGAGAAGTCGGAGTACGAATTCACCCATCACGTCAAGATCGGCAAGGAATTCGGCGTCACCGACCAGGATATCGCCGGCCTGATCGCCGAGACCGAAGGCAAGCCATCGGGACTCGAGCCGCTGGCCAGGGCCATCCTGAAAGGCGCCCGGGAGATGGTCCGTGAGCTCGCTATGTCCGACGCCACCTTCGCCGAGATCAAGCGGGAACTCAGCGACGAGCAGATGACCGACCTGGTGCTCACCATCGCCTTCTACTGCGCC
>CALROE020000510.1:0-3853 GCA_943369715.1 Bradyrhizobium ivorense | reverse complement strand
CCGGCATGTCCTTGAGCGAATGCATCGCGGCGTGCAGTTTGCCCGCCCGTATGGCGGCGCGGATTTCGGCGACGAAGGCGCCGCCCTTGCCGCCATGCATCAGCAGCTTGCTGGTCTGGTCGGTATCGCCGACGGTTTCGAACTTGACGATTTCGACCTCGAGCCCGGGCGCCGCGGCCCGCAGCCGCCGGGCAATTTCCTCGGTCTGGGCCAGCGCCATGGTGCTCTTGCGCGTGCCTATCCGCATTGAAACTGCCACCAGAGGCTCCATTCGATCGTTGCGCGCGCAAGGCTTCGGCGCTGCCTCCTTCTATCCGCAAATCCCCGAGGTCACAAATCCAGATCGCGCCCCCGCAGCCTGCGAGTCCTGGTTGTGAGCGGCGCATACCGGAACTGCGGCGGAGTCTCCGGGCTTATCCTTGACGATACATTCCCTTTATGTGCAGCTGTCCAAAATCAAAAGTCTGGCGGGAGGACACATGACATCGGTTCGGCAGGCGTTCGTCACTTGCGGCTTTCTCATTGCGTCGACGGCGCTGGCGCAAGCGGCCGATCCGATCAAATTGCGGGTCGCCGATTCATTTCCGAAGGGCCACTATCTGGTCAAGCTGGTGCTGGAGCCCTGGATGGAGCAGGTCACCAAGCGCACCAACGGCGCCGTCACCTTCGAACATTATCCGGCGCAGCAGCTCGGCAAGGCGACGGATATGCTGAAGCTGACGCAGACCGGTGTCGCCGATATCGGCTATGTCGCGCCGGCCTATACCTCCGAAAAGATGCCGGTGTCGGAAGTCGCGATGCTGCCGGGGGCGTTCGCGCATTCCTGCCAGGGCACGCTGGCCTACTGGAAGCTGGCGAAAGACGGAGTCATCGCGCAACAGGATTATGCCGGCAACAACATCCGGCTGCTGCTGGCGGTGAGCCTGCCGCAATACCGCATCTTCACCGTCAAGCAGCCGGTCAAGGAAGTCGCCGACGTCACCGGCCTGAAACTGCGTTCCACCGGTGGCGCGCAGGATCTGACATTGCGCGCAATCGGTGCAGTGCCGGTCCGTATGGCGGCGCCCGACGCCTATGAATCGCTGTCGCGCGGCACCATGGACGGGCTGCTGTTTCCGCTGGAGAGCGTGGTCGCCTATGGCGCCGACAAGCTGGTGAAGCATGCCACCGACGGGCTCGGCTTCGGCAGCTTCATCGTGTCCTATTCCATCAGCGAAGCCGCCTGGAAGAAGCTTTCGCCTGAGATCCAGAAGGCGATGGTCGATGTCGCCAACGAGATCATTCCCTCCGCTTGCCAGGAAATCCAGAAGGCCGACGAGACCACCAAGCAGAAACTGGAAGGCACCGGCGTGCGCTTCGAGAAGCTGCAACCCGATAAATTCCTGGCCCTCATGAAAGGCGTCAACAAGACCTGGGCCGAGGGGCTCGATGCCCGAGGCAAGCGCGGCAGCGATGCGCTGAAGGAATTCGACGCCATGGTCGCGACCATTCCGGCCAAATGATCCGGACACGGCGCAGCCCATTCCGCGCTTCGCGGCAGGACCCTTGGGGAGGAACGACGTGCTCGACGGACTATTGAGAGCGTTGGCCGCAGTCGAGAAAGCGGTGTCCTCGATCGCCGCATTCTTCATGTTCGCGATCATGCTCATCGTCTTCAGCGACGTGGTGATGCGCTACGGCTTCAACCGGCCGTTCTCGTGGGCCTACGACCTGATCTCGCTGTATCTGATGGCGGGCATATTCTTTCTGATCCTGTCGGAAGCCTATGCCAGTCACGCCCATGTCAGCGTCGACATCCTGCAGCAGAAATTCCCGCCGCGGATGATACGGGTGACGGAGATCGTCACCTGCCTGGTCGGCATCACGGTGTTTTCGCTGATCGCCTGGCTCGGCTTGCAGCGCGCGGTCGAGAGCTTCCGTTCCAGCGACGTCATGGCCGGTGGCATTCCGTGGCCGATGTGGCCATCGATCGGGCTGGTGCCGCTGGGCTCCGGCCTCATCACGCTGCGGCTGGTGCTGCATTTGTTCGGCCACATCATTTCTCTCGCCACCGGACGCGACGTGATCGCCCTGCCGGCATCGCACGCCACAGGGGAAACCTTCGAATGATTCTGACCCTTGTAATGGTCGTGCTGTTCGTGCTGCTGGCGATCGGCACGCCGGTCGGCTTTGCGATGGCGGGCTCCGGTGTGCTCGGACTGTATCTGATCGGCGGCATGCCGATCCTGTCCGGCATCCTGCAAACCGCGCCGCTGTCGGCCGTCACCTCCTATGAGCTGATCACGATCCCGATGTTTCTGCTGATGGCCGAATTCGTTCTGGTCAGCGGCATCGCCGACGACCTGTTCAAGGCCACCGCGGCCTGGGTCGGCCGGGTCCCCGGCGGGCTCGGCATGGCGACGGCCCTGGCGGGCGCCGGTTTCGGCGCCATCTGCGGCACCAGCACGGCTTCGGCGGCAACGCTGTCGGCGACCAGCCTGCCCGCGATGCTGAAACACGGCTATGAACCGAAGATGGCCGCCGGCGTGGTGGCGATCTCGGGCACGCTGGCAATGCTGATTCCTCCGTCGGTGGCGCTGGTGATCTACGGGCTGATTGCCGAAGTGAACATCGGCGCGCTGCTGATCGGCGGCGTAATTCCCGGGATTCTCGTCACCGCCACGATCATGCTGACGGTGTGGTTTCTGGCCTGGCAGGACCCATCGCGCGCGCCGGCCGGCCCGGCGGTGAGCCTGCGCGAAAAATTCCGGATGCTGAAGATCGTTGGCCCGATGCTGCTGCTGCTCGGCCTTGTCACCGGCGTGATCTATTCCGGCATCGCCACGCCGACCGAGGCGTCGGCGCTCGGCGCCTTTGGTGCCTTCGGCCTCGCAATCTGGCGGGGCAAGATCAATCTCACGAGCCTGCGCAGTGCACTGCTGCGCTCGGCGCATGGCACCTGCATGATCGCCATGATCCTGTTCGGCGCATCGGTGTTCGGCTACTTCTTCACCCTGACCCAGGTGACGCAGAACCTGGTGGCCTTTGTCGGCGGCCTCAACGTGGCGCCCTGGGTGATCCTGACCATCATCCTGTTCGGCTACATCGTGCTCGGCTCGTTCATGGACCAGATCGCGATCCTGGTGCTCACCGTCCCGATCGTGCTGCCGCTGATCAAATCGCTGGGTTACGATCCGCTCTGGTTCGGCGTCATCAAGATCGTCACCGCCGAGGTCGGCATGATCACGCCCCCGGTGGGACTGAACTGCTTCGTGGTGGCGCGCTATTCAGGGCGTCCCGTCGCCGAAGTGTTCCATGGCGTGTTCCCGCATTTCATCGCGCATCTGTTTGCGATCGCGATCCTGGTGATCTGGCCGCAAATCATCCTCTGGCTGCCGATCAAGATGGGATACTGAACCACAACAATCAAAAGGGAGAGACATCTCATGACCACGGGTTTGGACAAGCGGATCATCCTGGCTGTCGCGGCGCTGGCGGCAGGCATCGGCCCGGCTGCGGCGCAGGAGAAAATCACGCTGCGCCTCGCCGAAAGTCTTCCCGCCGGCCACGTCATCCATGAACTGGTCGCAAAACCCTTCATGGAGCTGGTGACCAAGGCGACCAACGGCCAGGTCGCGTTCCAGCACTACCCCGCCGAGCAGCTCGGCAAGGCCAAGGACATGGCGCAGCTGACGGTCGCCGGTGTTGCCGACGTGTCCTATGTCGTGCCGTCCTATTCGTCGGAGAAATACCCGCTGACCGCAGTCGCTGAGCTGCCGGGGATTTTCGACACCGAGTGCCAAGGCTCGCTGGCGTTCTACAAGCTTTCGCACAATGGCGGCATTCTGGAGACCAAGGAATTTGGACCGAACCA
>CALROE020000509.1:0-3853 GCA_943369715.1 Bradyrhizobium ivorense | reverse complement strand
CGGTCCCTTCACCATGAGCCAGCAGGCCAAGAACGAGTTCTACGAGGACGACGAGGAACTGGCGATGGCCTTTGCCGAGGCCGTCAATGCCGAAGCCCTCGACCTGCAGAAGGCCGGCGCGGATGTGATCCAGCTCGACGAGCCCTGGGTGCGCAACAATCCCGAACTGGCAAAACGCTATGCGGTGAAGGCTATCAACCGCGCGCTGCGCGGCATCACGGTGCCGACCGTGGTGCATTTGTGTTTTGGCTATGCCGCGGTGGTGCCGGGCTCCACGAAGCCCGCCGGCTATTCCTTTTTGGCGGAACTGTCCGACACGACGGCCGATCAGATTTCAATCGAGGCGGCGCAGCCGAAGCTCGATCTCGGCGTGCTCAAGGATCTGTCCTCGAAGAAGATCATGCTCGGCGTGCTCGACCTCGGCAATCCGGAAATCGAAACCGTCGATGCGGTTGCCTCGCGCATTCGCGACGGACTGAAATACGTCGCGGCCGATAGACTAATCCCTGCGCCCGACTGCGGCATGAAATACATGCCGCGCCACACAGCCTTCGGCAAGCTGAAGGCGATGTGCGATGCGGCCACGATGGTGCGCAAGGAGATCAGTTGATCTCGTAGCGTGGACAAAGCTTCCGTCTGAGCTCGAAGAGCGAAGGCGGAAGCGTGCCCACCATCTTTAGGATCACGATGGGATAGATGGTGAGCACGGCGCAAGCGCGCCTTCGCCCACCCTACTTCTTGAACTTGCTGTAGGCCTCCGCGGTCGCGATGATCACATGCTCCGCACATCCGTTGCGGCGGTGCGGATCGCATCGTAGCTCGTAGTCTTCAGACGTCATCATCTCGATGAAGGCGGCGACCGAGGGATAATACACCAGCGCCAGATAGTCCCATTGATTGCCGTGTTGCGGCCCGAGTGCCACCGCCTTGGCATCGCCGGTCCACAGCAGCGTGCCGCCGCGCGCCTTGATCATCGGCACCGTCAGGGCACTGTAGCGCAGATAGGCCTCCCAGCCCGAGCCGTCGCCATCGAGCGAGCGGGCATGAAACCGCATCAGGTTCACCATCACGACCGGCCCCTGCTGCTCCAGCTCCTTCAGCCCAGTGATATTCAACAGATCCACGCCCATCGCCTGCTCCTCGCTCGCTCTGATTCCGGCATTGTAGCATTGCGGATCCGGGACTTGTCGCGCGGCGGAATTCCGGCACAACTCTCCTCTGAAGCAAATGAAAATTCCCGCGCCCGCACCGCCTGCCCCCGATCCGGTCAGATGGCTCAATGACCAGCCCTATCTGCTCCTGAGCCTGACCTCGCTGTTCTGGGCCGGCAATATCGTGCTCGCGCGCTATGTCGCCGGCCATGTGCCGCCGATGACGCTGTCCTGCGTGCGCTGGATCGGCGCTTTCGCGATGCTGATGCCGTTTGCCTGGCCGCATCTGAAGCAGGACTGGCCGGCGCTGCGCGCCCGCCTGCCCCTGATGGTGGGGCTGTCGGCCACCGGTTTCGCCTTCAACAATGCGATTTCCTACTGGGCATTGCAGTATACCGAGGCGCTGAATGCGCTGCTGATCCAGTCCTCCGGACCGCTGTTCGTCGCGCTGTGGTCGCTGCTGCTGTTCGGGATGCGGCTGACATGGGCGCAGCTCGCCGGCATCACGATCTCGCTCGTCGGCGTGCTGACGATCCTGCTGCGCGGCGACCTCGCGGCGCTCGTCAATATCCAGTTCAACCGCGGCGACGTAATGTTCGCCGGCGCGGTGCTGAGCTTCGGGCTGTATTCAGCGCTGATCACGCGGCGGCCGAAGATCCACCAGCTGTCGCTGATTACCTTCACCATCGGCTGCGGCGCCGTGCTGCTGCTGCCGTTCTCAATCTGGGAATTCTCCGCCGGCGTCAGGCTGAAGCCCGATTTGCTGACCGCCGCGACGGTGATCTACGTCATGATCTTTCCATCGACACTGGCCTATCTGTTCTTCAACCGCGGCATCGCGCTGATCGGGCCGAACCGCGCCTCGCCGTTCCTTCACCTGGTGCCGGTATTCGGCTCGGCGATGGCGATCCTGCTGCTCGGCGAGCAGCCTCGGCTGTTCCATCTGACGGGATATGTGCTGGTGCTGGCCGGCGTGGTGATCGCCTCCAGGCAGGCGTCGGCTGCAGCGTAAAATATGCGAATGTCCGTCAGCTGGGGCGCGGGTACCGCCTTTCGTTTTTTCCGTGGGCAGGCTAGCGTCGCCGGCACAAAGACCATCAGAAAGCCCTACGGGAGACGAAACGGAATGACTTCGCTATCGATGCAATGCCTGCGTGCTGCAGCTGCACTTACACTGATCGCTGGACTGACGTCCACAGCCCCCGCACAGGCACCTTACCCGAACCGCAACATCACGCTGGTATTGCCGTTCGCCGCCGGCAGCGGCACCGACACCACAACCCGGATCATCTCCAAGGAACTCGGCATTGCGCTCGGCGTCGGCATCGTGATCGAAAACAAGCCGGGCGCCAACGGCTCGCTCGCGGCGAGCCATGTCGCGCGATCCGCGCCGGACGGCTACACGCTGATGGTGTCGACGAATACGCCGCATTCGGCCAATCCCTACTTGATGAAGAACATGACCTACGATCCGATCAAGGACTTCACGCCGATCGCGCGGTCCGGCGATCTGCCGTTCATGCTGGTGATTCACCCCGACATTCCGGCAAACTCGGTGGCCGAACTGATCGCGCTGGCCAAGAAGGAGCCTGGCAAGTATTCCTTTGCCAGCGGCAGCTCTGCGGCGATCGTGTCGGGTGCGACGTTCGCCAGCCTCGCCGGGCTCGAACTGCTTCACGTTCCCTACAAGAGCTCGCCGCCGGCGTTGACCGACCTGATCGCCGGGCGCGTCTCCATGATGTTCATCGATGTCCCGACCGGCCTGCCCCATGTCAACGCCAAGGCGCTGAGGGCGCTTGCGGTCACCACCAAGCAGCGCTCGGCCCTGCTGCCCGAACTTCCCACCATGGATGCCACGGTGAAAGGCTTCGACATCACGTCGTGGCAGGGTTATCTCGGACCCGCCAACATGCCAAAGGACATCGTCACCAGACTGAACGCCGAGATCCGCAAGGTCGTCGAACGGCCGGACATCAAGGGCCAGCTCGCCGACCGCGGCATGGAGGCGTTTTCGGGCCCCCCCGAAGAGTTCGCCGCGTTCCTGAAGGAACAGCTGGTGGTGTGGGAGAAACTGATCAAGGGCGCCGGAATCGAAAAGCAGTAGCGCCCTTTGCGCAATGTGGGCAAAGGCGTCTTCGCCGTGCCCACCACCTTTCTCCCGCAGCAATGATGGTGGGCACGGCGCAAGGACGCCTTTGCCCACCCTACGAACACAACCTACGCCGCGCGAACCTTGATCAGGAATTCGTCGACTGCGACACGCAGCATGCCGGACTGATTGTCGAGTTCGCGGGCGTTCGAGAGCACGTCTGAAGCGGCCGTGCCGGTGGCTGCCGCCGCTGTGGAGACGCCGCCGATATGGGCGCTGATCTCGTTCGATCCGGCCGCGACCGACTGGATGTTGCGCGCGATCTCGCGGGTGGCGTCGCCCTGCTGTTCGATCGCGGTCGAGAGGCTGACGGTGATCTCGCTCATCTGGGCGATGGTCTCGGTGATGCCGCCGATCGAAACCACCGCATCGCTGGTGGAAGCCTGCATCGCCGCGACCTGGGCCGAGATTTCCTCGGTGGCTTTGGCCGTCTGATTGGCGAGCGCCTTGACCTCGGAGGCGACCACCGCGAAGCCGCGGCCGGACTCGCCGGCCCGCGCCGCTTCGATGGTTGCGTTGAGCGCCAAGAGATTGGTTTGGGCTGCGATCGAAT
>CALROE020000508.1:0-3853 GCA_943369715.1 Bradyrhizobium ivorense | reverse complement strand
CGAGGACATCCAGAACGTGGTCTACGAGATCGGCCGCCGCGAGCCGTTCCTCGATACCGTGAAAAAGGGCAAGGACGGCCGGCCGGGCGTCTCGCTCGACTGGTTCAACATGCTCTACCAGGTGCTGCTCGGTCAGGAAAAAGGTCCACGCTTCGGCTCCTTCGTCGCGGTCTACGGCCTGCCCAACGCGATCGCGATGATCGACGGCGCGCTGGCGCGGAGCGCGTAGCCTTCTTCCTTCTCCCCTTGTGGGAGAAGGTGGCGCGAAGCGCCGGATGAGGGGTCTCTATCCGCGGAGACAGACCCCTCACCCGTCGCCTCACTGCGTGAGGCGCCACCCTCTCCCACAAGGGGAGAGGGGAAGAAGAACGCGCGCTGCGACAATTCGAGATGGCAGACCCACGTCAATTTCAGCCGGGCTCCGGGCCAAGTTGCGCTATACTGTCTGCAATCAACGCCGCAAGCCTCCATCGAGAGGCAGGCAACAAACGCCATTTCAGCAGGGAGAACGCCATGCAGTTCAGGGTTTCGCCGAAAGCGCTCGATAATTACAGCACCGAGGAATGGCAGGCGCGGGTCGATCTCGCCGCCGCGCACCGGCTGGCCTTCAACCAGGGTTTCAGCGAGGGCATCTTCAACCATCTGACCCTCACGGTGCCCGGCCGCAGCGACCGCTACTACCAGATTCCGTTCGGCATGCACTGGTCCGAGGTGACGGCGTCGTCCTTCATGGAAGTCGGCATCGATGACGGCGAGGTCAAGCGCGGCGAGGGCGACGTCGAGCGCTCCTGCTACTGCATCCACGCGCCGATCCACAAGGCGCTGCCGCAGGCCAAGGCGGTGTTTCACACCCACATGCCCTATGCCAGCGCGCTGACGCGTCTGGAAGATCCGCGCATCAAGGAGATCGGCCAGACCGAAGTCGGATTGATGGGGGAGATCGCCTATGACGACGAGTATACGGGTCCTGCGCTCGATCCGGCCGAAGGCGCCCGCCTCGCGCGCGTGATCGGCGACAAGTCCGTATTATTCATGGCCAATCACGGTATCTCGACGGTCGGCGCCAGCGTCGCCGACGCCTATGACAGGCTCTATTACGTCGAGCGCGCCGCGCAGGTGCAGATCTACGCGATGTGGACCGGACAGCCACTGAAGCAGCTTCCCGAACCCGTGGTTCAGAAGACCATGCGCGACATCGGCGGCAGCAGCCTGTTCGATGGCCCGAGTGCGGCGCAGCGCCACTTCGATGCGCTGAAGCGCATGCTGGACCGCAAGGAGCCGGATTACACGGAGTAGGATAGGCCGCACCCCGAACCTCATCCTGAGGAGCCGCGCGCGCTTCGCGCGGCGTCTCGAAGGATGGCGGCGGGCAATGTGCCAGATGGTTCGAGACGCGCGCCGGACAGCGCAAGGGCGCTGCCGGACACGCTCCTCACCATGAGGGAGTGGGGTGTTTTTCCGAGGACCCCACCTTGAGTGTCTACTGACTCACCCACACGATGCGCGCGATCCATTCGACGTCGCCTGATGCCAGCGTGCGGTCGACATGGGCGGGGTTGAGCGAGGCCAGCTCCAGCGTCTTTGCGGTGCGGCGCTTGAGCTCCTTGACCAGCACCTCGCCGCCGGTGGTTTTCACTACCACGCGGTCGCCGCGGCGGATCGCCGTGCCCGGCGACACCACGATGACATCGCCGTCGCGATAGGCCGGCTTCATCGAATCGCCCGATATCTCCAGCGCATAGGCGTGTTCGTCGCTGACGGCGGGCAGGCCCAGCTCGTCCCAGCCCTTGCCGTTGGGGTATCCGTAACAGTCGAAATGGCCGGCGGCGGCGGCTTGCGCGAAGCCGAGCAGCGGCACCGACTGCACGGTCCGCGGCGCTTCGCCGATCAGCTGCACGAAGGTGTCGATCGAGGTGTTGGTGGCGGCGAGCGACTTGGCCACCGATTCGGTGGATGGCCAGCGTTCGCGGCCCTCGGCGGTGATCCGCTTGGACTTGTTGAAGGTGGTGGGATCGAGTCCGGCGCGTTTGGCCAGCGCCGAGGTGGTGATCCCGGCGCGCTCGGCCAGCCGGTCCAGCGCGGTCCAGATCTGGTCGTGGGTGAGCATGCGCGGCGCTTTCGGAACTTTGGCCATGGCCCGGCTCGGCCGCTTAGGAATTATTACCTTAGTAAACCCGTTTCCCGCGCTGGCGCAAGGGAGGGAAAAGGCACCGAAAGCGGCCCTTGAAGTGGGCAGGGTGCGCCGATACGGTCGGCGCGCGATCCGGCAATTCCGGAAAATCACAACAAACTCAAGTAACAGGCAGGACGTCAGGCCGGTGCGCAGGATCTACAAAATTTGTCCCGCTTCGGCCTGGCGCGAGGCCGAGCGGCAGGGCGTGTACCGGGGCAGCGCCGACGATGCGCGCGACGGCTTCATTCATTTCTCGCAGGCGGCGCAGGTGGCCGAGACGGCAAGGAAGCATTTCGCCGGCCAGAGCGGCCTGTTCCTGATCGAGGTCGATGCCGATACGCTGGGCGATGCGCTGCGCTTCGAGCCGTCGCGCAACGACGAGCTGTTTCCCCATCTCTACGGCGAACTCGATCTCGGCGCGGTGACAGGCGTCCACGAGATGCATGCGCGCTCCGACGGCTTTCACGACATTCCGGAGTTCGAGCCGTGATCCGCGCGTTCGACACCTTCTCCCTGCCGCTGCTGCGCTGGTTCGATCCGGAGGATGCGCACCGTCTGGCGATCCAGGGTCTGCGACTGCTGCCGCCGGTCCGGCCGAGGCCGGACGACCCAAAGCTGGCGGTGCGGGCGTTTGGGCTGAATTTCCCCAATCCGGTCGGTATGGCCGCGGGCTTCGACAAGAGCGCGGAAGTCTCCGATGCGCTGCTGCGGCTCGGCTTCGGATTTGTCGAGATCGGCACGGTGACCCCGAAGCCGCAAGCCGGCAATCCGAGGCCGCGGCTGTTCCGGCTGGAGCGCGACGAAGCCGTCATCAACCGCATGGGCTTCAACAATGACGGCGCCGACGCGGTGCTGCGGCGCCTCGCGGCGCGCGCCCATCATGGCGGCATCGTCGGGGTCAATGTCGGCGCCAACAAGGATTCGATCGATCGCGTCGCCGACTACGTCAGGCTGATCGAGACCTTCGCGCCGGTGGCGAGCTATTTCACCGTCAACGTGTCGTCGCCCAACACGCCGGGCCTGCGCAACCTGCAGCAGGCCGCGGCGCTCGACGATCTCCTGGCCAAGGTGATCGACGCCCGCGAACGCGTGCGGCAGAACGCCGGCGACTCGCCGGTGCTGCTCAAGATCGCGCCCGATCTCAGCCTCGCCGAACTCGACGACGTCGTTCATATCGCCCGCTCGCGCCGGGTCGACGGCATGATCGTCGCCAATACCACCCTGGCGCGGCCCGCGACCTTGCGCGAGACCAACCGCGCGAAAGAGCAGGGCGGTCTGTCGGGCCGGCCGCTGTTCCGGCTGTCGACCCGGATGGTGGCGGAGACCTATGTGCGCGCCGAGGGCGCGTTTCCGCTGGTCGGCGTCGGCGGCATCGATTCCGGCGGCGCCGCGCTGACGAAGATCCGGGCCGGCGCCAGCCTGATCCAGTTGTATTCGTCGCTGATCTACAAGGGTCTCGGCCTGGTCGAGGACATCAAGACCGACCTTGCCTCCACCTTGCTGCGAACCGGACGCGACTCGCTGTCGGAAATCGTCGGCGCCGATGCGGCGACTATTACGGCGGAGGACTGGCCGGTTTAGGTGACGGTCATTGCGAAGCAATCCAGCCCATCAACGTCATTGCGAGCCACCGGGTCGGCGCGAAGCGCCGCCCGATGACAGGCTCCGCGAAGCAATCCA
>CALROE020000507.1:0-3856 GCA_943369715.1 Bradyrhizobium ivorense | reverse complement strand
TAACGGCCCGCGTATCGTCGAACCAGACATACTCGTCGAACTGGCCGGGCAGACTGGCCTGGAAGTAATGGCTCTCGCGTTCGGTTTCGGGCCGGTATATCACCCCGATCGCCCGCTCCAGGCGTTCCCTGCCAAGTCCCTTCGGACCGCACAGATCGCCACGGCCGCGCAGGCCGAGCATGAAACGCGCATGGCCCGTGGCATGACACAATTTCTCGTAGCTGTTGGCAAGCGCGGGCACCACCTCCTTGACTTCCATCGGGCCACCCCATTCCGATGCCGCCGCAACCGTCCCGGCGTGGGTGCCGAACCCGACTAGATAGGCGAGGTCGCCGAACTCCTTGCGGCAGAGTTGCCCGATATTGTGTTCCCCGCGAAGGGCCATCTCGGTCGCGGCGGCGTTGCCGACGTGGGAGTTGTGGGCCCAGACGACCGCCTTGCTCCCGGCGCCGTGAAACGCCAGCAGGTTCTTCAGGGTCTCGAACATGTGCCCGTCGCGCAGGTTCCACGACGCCCGCGAGCCGTAATACATGATACGGTAATAGCGCTCGGCGTTGGCGACCAGACGGGCATTCTGCTCGGCATCGAGAAAACGCTCGCCGTCGTGTTCGGCATACGCCCGGCGTTTTTCCAGGAGATCGCCGAGTGCGCGCACAACGTCGGTTTCGCAGGTCGGATAGGATCCCGTCAGCGTGGCATGACCATAGGTCGCGGGATCGCGCTGCCACGGCGTCAGACAGCCGTAGCGTTCGCGGGCCAACCTCGCGGATGCAGGATCGACTTCGTCGAGATAGTTCAGGACCGACCGGATCGAATCATAGAGGCTGTAGAGATCAAGGCCGTGAAACGCGACACGCTCGTCCTTTGCCGCCGCGCCGTTGTGCTTGCGCAGCCAGCTGACGAAATCGCGCACCTCGGTGTTTCGCCACATCCAGGTCGGAAACCGCGCAAACGCGGTCCATTCCGATGGCGGATACTGGAAATGCCGCACATAATGGTCGACCCGCGCGGCATCCGGCCAGTCCGCCTCAATGGCGACGAAACGAAAGCCCTTCTTGACGATCAGCTCCCGGGTGATGCGCTCGCGCATCCGGTAGAACTCGGATGTGCCGTGGGTCGCCTCGCCGAGCAGCACGATGCGCGCCGATCCGATCCGCGCCAGCAGCGGATTGAGATCGGCCGCCTCGATCGATGGAAACGACTCGGCGGCGTCGGCAAGGTTTCGAACCAGTGCTTCGTCGCCTGGCGCAACCGGCCGACTTGGGAGCGCTCGTCCCCGCGGGCTCCGTTCTCCGACAGCCGCCCACCCCTCTACGCCGATCAAGGGCACGAAGCGAACATCGGCAATGTCTTCGCTGCGATACTCCGTCTCCGAGACCCTGACGATGCGAACCAGTTCCTGGCTGCGCTCGTCGATCCCCACCGGGATCACCAGCCGGCCGCCAATCTTCAGCTGCTTCTTGAGCGACTCCGGAACCTGCGGTCCTCCGGCGGCGACGACGATGGCATCGTAGGGAGCGTGTTCGGGCCAACCCTTGGTACCGTCGCGATGCAGGACATGCACATTGGAGTAGCCAAGATCGGCCAGCGTAGTCGCGGCCCTTTCCGCGAGCTGGCCGAGGCGTTCGACCGTGTAAACGCTGGCGGCGATCTCCGACAGCACCGCGGCGGCATAGCCTGAGCCTGCGCCGATCTCGAGCACCTTCTCGCCGCCCTTCAGGACCAGAGCCTCCACCATGAAGGCGACGATATAGGGCTGCGAGATCGTCTGCTCGCCGGCAATGGGCAACGGCGAATCCTCGTAGGCGAACTCGCGGAGAGCCGATGGTAGGAACAGCTCGCGCGGCACATTGCGCATAGCTTCAAGAACGAGCTCGTCCCTCACCCCTCGCGCGGCGATATTTCGCTCCACCATTTCCCTGCGAAGCAAGGCAAACGGCTTCACTTCATCCGAACGGGCTTTCTTCGACGCCGGGGATCGCATGACACAAAACCTCTTGTCGAAACGCTATGCCCTTCGCCGGGATCTCGATTTGATCGACATCAAATGAACGCGCGGGCGCTCCGATTTGGCCTGCGCCGATAGAACCAGGCTTTGGTTCCCTCTGTTGTGGCAACGTAACCAGCGACGATCGCGATAGCAGTGCCCATTTCAAGCGCCGAGAGCGGCACGAAGCCAAACATCCCACTCAGCGGTCCGAGGAACGGAACCGCCAGGGTCGCGCCGGCAACCGCAAGCGTCGTCCAGAGCAGCAACGGACCGGGCCGGCTGCGAAAGGCGGACCTGTGCGTCCGCAAGACGAGAACGACGGCGAGTTCGGTCAACAGCGAAACGATGAACCAGAATGTTTGAAACGTGGACTGGTCGGCATGGAAGACCATAAGGAGCACCGCGAATGTCAGGATGTCGAACCCCGAGCTGATCAGCCCAAAGACCACCATGAAACGCTGGATCTCCCTGATATTCCAGCGCTGGGGTCGACGGACACGATCGCGATCGACGTTGTCGCTCGAGATCGCGATCGACGGCAGGTCGGAAAGAAAATTGTTCAGCAGGATTTGTTTGGCCGCCAGCGGCAGGAACGGCAGCAGTGGCGTCGCCAGCGCCATGCTCAGCATGTTTCCGAAGTTCGCGCTGGTGGTTATCGAGATGTATTTGAGCGTATTGGCGAAGGTCCGCCTTCCGTCCTCGACGCCAGTGCGCAGGACGTCAAGATCCCGGCTCAGCAGGATGATGTCGGCACTCTCGCGCGCGACGTCGACGGCTTGCTCGACCGAGATGCCGACATCAGCTGCATGCAGGGCGGGCGCGTCGTTGATACCGTCTCCAAGATATCCGACCGAATGCCCTGTTTTCTGCAAAGCGCGGACAATCCGCTCCTTCTGCTGCGGATCGATTTCGACGAACAGATCGGTGCGTGGCGCGAGGTGCGACAGAGCCTCGTCGGTCAGTGTTTCCAGGTCGCCGCCGGTGAGGATCGACTCCCCATTGAGGCCGACCGCTGTCGCCAGGTGAGCCGTCACATAACGGTTGTCTCCACTGATGACCTTGATGCGAATGCCGAGCCGACCGAGATCTTCGATCGTGCGTTGCGCTTCCGCCTTGGGCGGATCCAGAAAGACGAGAAGCCCGCGAAACGTCATGGCCTGTTCATCGTCGCGAGCATAGCGCTGCTTGGCGGCGACCCGGCGGGTCGCGACAGCCAGCACCCGGAACCCTTCGGCTCCCTTTGATTGAAAGACCGCATCGAGCTGAGCGCGCCATTCGCTCGTGAGCGGGATATCAACGCCACCGCGCTCCATCGAGGAGCAGCTGTCCAGCACGTTCGAGAATGCACCCTTGGTGACGATCAGGTGCCGCGTCGGGTCGCCGTCCTCCGCGACGACGATGGTGAGCCGACGGCGAAGGAAATCGTAAGGGATCTCGTCGATCTTCGTAAAGCCCTGCGTCGTCAGGCCCGCGGTCTTCCCGGCTCCGATGATGGCCGCGTCAAGCGGATTGTCGATGCCGGTCTCGAAAGCGGCATTGAGAAACGCCAGCCGGCCAACTTCCTGCGATGATCGGTTCTCCGCGTCGAGGACGCCATTGAGAACGATGCGGCCCTCCGTCAGCGTCCCGGTCTTGTCGGTACACAGGATATCCATGCTGCCGAGGTTCTCGATGGCTTCGAGACGGCGGACGATGACGCCGCGCCGGCTCATGGCCCGGGCACCCGCCGACAGGGTCACGCTGACGATTGCCGGCAACAGCTCGGGCGACAGGCCGACCGCGAGCGCGACGGCAAACAGCAGGGACTCGATCACCGGGCGACCGAGAAGCAGGTTTACGGTCAGAACGAACAGGACGATGACGACC
>CALROE020000506.1:0-3862 GCA_943369715.1 Bradyrhizobium ivorense | reverse complement strand
AGCAGCGCATCACCGGCCAGCCGCCGAGGAACCTGACCTTCGCGGAAGCCGACCGGGCGATCACGGCACTGTCGGCGCATTTCATCGAATCCGGGCTGCCATCCAATTCTGTGATCGCGGTGCAGCTGCCCAACACCGTCGAGTTCGTGTTGACGGTGCTGGCCGCGCATCGCGCCGGCCTTGTGGTAGCGTTGTTCCCGCTGCTGTGGCGGCAGGCGGAACTGACGGTCGCGCTCAATCGCACCGGTGCGCGGGCGATCGTGAGCATGAGCCGGATCGATGGCGTCGTGCATTCCGATCTCGCCATGAATGCCGCGGCCGAGGCCTTTTCCATCCGCCATGTCTGCGGCTTCGGCAGCGACCTGCCGGAAGGCATGGCCTCGCTCGATCTCGCCCTGTCGACCGACTCCGCCACTTCGCGCGCCGTGGTGCAGGACGGCCGCAAGGCGGCGATTGTCTCGTTCGACGTCACCAGCGACGGCTTTCGCCCAGTGCCGCGCACCCATCTGAACTTGATCGCCGGCGGCCTCGCTCTGTCGCTCGAAAGCGACGTGCCTCAAGGCTCGACGATCATGTCGGCGTTCACGCCGTCGTCGTTCGCGGGCCTGACCTCGTCGCTGGTGATCTGGTTGTTGTCGGGCGGAACCCTGGCGCTGCATCATCCGTTCGACGGCGATGTGCTCGAGCAGCAGATCGTCGAGCACAGCTGCGATACGCTGGTCGCACCCGCGCAACTGGCGTTGCGGCTGGGCGAGATCGACATGGCTGCGCGTTTGCCGACCTTGCGCACGATGATCGGCCTGTGGCGCGCGCCGGAACAGGTCGCCTCGTCGCCGCCCTGGATGCAGCCGCAGGTGACGCTGACGGATGTCTATCTGTTCGGCGAAGCCGGCCTGTTCGCAGCCCGCCGCACCGCGGCCGATGGCGCGCCTGCAGCGGTCCGACCGGGACCGCACAGCGCGCCGCGCGAGGTTCCGGGGTCATCGATCTCGGGCGAGATCTTTCTGACGCCGAGGGGAACGCTGGCGTTGCGGGGGCCGATGATTTCCGCAGCACCCTACGCGCCGCCGCCGCCGCCGAGCGACTCCCTGATCGCTCAGCCGCCGCGCGATCATGTCGACACCGACTATGCCGCCCGGATCGATCGGCAGACCGGCGCGATCTGCATTACCGCGCCCCCTACGGGGATCATGGCAGTCGGCGGTTACCGGTTCCTGGCCGGGGATCTGCAGGAATGGGCCCGGCGGCTCGGACAGGGCGCGCTGCTGACGGCGTTGCCGGACCGGCTGAGCGGCCACCGGCTTGCCGGACGCGCCCAGGACAATGGCCGCGCCCGCGAGGCGCTGGCCGAACTCGGGCTTAACCCGCTGATGGTGGAAGCGTTTCGCGACCGGGCCAATCAGACCTGACTGAAATCCAAGGGATCCCGTTGACGCGGCATTAAGGCCGGGGAACTAGGGTTACCGCGTTCCAACCAACGCGTAATCCGAGTTTTAGAATGTCCCAGCAAGGCCCGCTCATCGTCGTATCGACCGCCGGGCGCCCATCATTTGCCAGCGCGCTCGACGATGCCAAGATGTTTCCGATGATCGATGCCGGCTGGGCCGATGCATCGCGCGCCGTCGCGCAACTGCACCCGGCCGCGGTGCTGGTCGCGATGAACGGAACGGCCGAACCCCGCCTTCATGTCCTCGCCCAACAGATCGCCGCGCAGCGGCCCTATCTGCCGCTGATCACGGTCGACCCCACGACATCGCTGCCCGACAACGCCATCCCGTTCTCGCAAACCGGCGGCGGTTTCGATCGCCTGGCCGCGCGGCTGCGCGCCGCCTTGCGGGTTCGCGCACTTGATATCACCGTGATGCGCCGCATGGATGGTGAGCCGTTGGCGCGCGCCGCGGCGGCCGACTTCGATCCGACCCGTGACGCCACCGTGCTGCTGATCGGCCGCGGCGCCGCATACCCCGCGCTTTCGGTATCGCTCGGCGAGCGGATCGGGGTGGTCGGCGCGCTCTCGATCGAAGCCGCAGCCAAGCATCTCAACACCCGCGACATCGACGGCATCGTGCTCGGCGAGGGTTTCAGTCCGCGCGTGGTGGATGCCTTCCTCACGGTGCTGACCGAGGATTCGCGCTTTCGCAATCTGCCTGTGGTGATGACATCAGATGCGCTGGCGCCAGCCTATGATCTGCCTAATCTCGAAATCATATCCGGCGAGCCCGCGCACATTGCCGCCAACGCGCTGCCGCTGATCCGCCAGCATGCCTTCGAGGCCCATCTGACCCGGACCCTCCGATCTCTCGATGCCGAGGGCCTGCTCGATGTCAGGACCGGCCTGTTGACACCGTCGGCCTTCGACCGCGACTTCGCCACCGCGGTCTATCAAACGCTGTCGCGCGGCGGCGGTTTGACGGTGGCGCGCTTCGCCTTCGATCCCGCCCACCCCCGCGCCCAGTTCGACGGCGCGCGGATCATCGGCCGGCTGATGCGGCAGATGGATTTCGGCGCCGCACAGGACGACGGCTCGGTCATCGTGGCGTTCGCCGATACTGATCTGCGCACCGGCCACCTGATCGCCAGGCGGCTCTCCAGCGTGATGCGCCATACCAGCCACGGCAAGCGCGACATCAGCGCGGAACCGTCCGTGACGGTCGCGACCATGATGCCGAACGATTCGGCGAAGACGCTGCTGGCCCGGCTCACCGACGAAGCGCAACGCGCCGCTTCGTAACTGTTTCAAATTGAGTAGCGGAACGATTGTTGCGCCTTCGCATTGTAGAACATCATCTACACCGGAGGACGACATGAAGAAAATTGCACTGATCACCGCTTCGCTGGCCATGCTGGCAACCCCTGTTTTCGCACAGGACGCCAAGACCACCACGGGTGCCGCGCCCGCCGCCGCCAAGTTTTCTACGGTGTCGAAGGACGAGATGTTCTCCTCGAAGCTGAAGGGCATGAACGTCTATAACCAGAAGGACGAGTCGATCGGCGAAATCACCGACATCGCCATCAAGAACAACCAGGTCGACGCGCTGATCCTGTCGGTCGGCGGGTTCCTCGGCATGGGCGAGCACTACGTCGCGGTCTCCCCGTCCTCGGTCAACATCCGTCGCGACGCCAAGAATGACAAGTGGATGGCGTCGATGAACATCACCAAGGAAGCGCTGAAGGAAGCGCCGGAATTCAAATATCCGAAGTAAACGGAATTTGATCTGAACGAACAGCCGTCGGCAAACATGCCGGCGGCTGTTTTGCGTTCGTAGAGTAGGCAAAGCGAAGCGTGCCCACCATTCCCAGGCTTGCGCGCTGATAGATGGTGGGCACGGCGCAAATGCGCCTTTGCCTACCCTACGCGAGTCCGTCACGCGGCTTTCTTGTTCTCGGCCAAGTTGGCGAGCTGCCGCAATATCTCCGTCGTGCCGTACAGCCGCTCCTCCGGCGTCTCCCAGACCTGCAGGAACACCACTTTCATATCAGGCCGCACCTTGGCGGCGTTGCCGTGCTGGCGGATGAAGTAGACGAGGCGATCCGGCTGCGCGAACTTGTTGTCGCGGAAGGTGATGACCGCGCCCTTCGGCCCGGCATCGACCTTCTCGACATTGGCGCGGCGGCAGTAGCCCTTGATCGCGGCGATCTTGAAGAGATAGCGGACTTCGTCCGGCAGCACGCCGAAGCGGTCGCGCAGTTCGGCGGCGAAATTGTCGATCTCGTCGTCGGTATCGAGATCGGCCAGCCGCCGGTACAGCGACAGCCGCACCGCGAGGTCGTTGACGTACTCTTCCGGGATCAGCACCGGCATGCCGACGGTGATCTGCGGCGACCAGCGGTCCGCCACCGGTTCGACCACACCGGCCTTGAG
>CALROE020000505.1:0-3874 GCA_943369715.1 Bradyrhizobium ivorense | reverse complement strand
TAGGATTTCAGGAACTCGGGACGCGAGATGCCGTAGCTGTCGGCGAGGCGCAGCAGCCGGCCTTCCAGCCCCATCAGGCGTTTGTTGATGGCGTAGAGCTGCTCGACCAGCGCCTCGATGCGGTGGTTGTTCAGCTTCATCGTCTTCAGCCGGCCCGAAATGCCCGCCGTCAGGGCGTCATAGGCCTTCTGGTCCTTGGTCGAGAGCGCCTCGCCCTTCAGCCGGCTTTCAACCAGCTTGTCCTGCAGCTTGCGGAAGGCGCCGAAGTCGCCGGCGACTGCGTCCAGCACTTCCATGACACCGTCGCGGAGCTCGGCCTCAAGCGCCGAGATCGACATGCCGCCGCCGTCGTCGAAGTCCTCGTCCTCCTCGTCGTCCGTTTCCGGCTTGGGCTCGGCGCCCTCTTCCGGTTCGGCCGGGGCCACGACCGTACCCGCGGGCGGCTGGTTGTGCGGCAGGGACGAGGGGTTGAGCACGCCATAGGTGGCGTCGAGGTCGATGACCTCGCGCAGCAGGATGCGGTTGTTGGCCAGTTCGTCGCGCCAGACCATGATGGCCTCGAACGTCAGGGCGCTTTCGCACAGGCCCGAGATCATGGCGTCGCGGCCGGCCTCGATGCGCTTGGCGATGGCGATTTCGCCCTCGCGCGACAGCAGCTCGACGGTGCCCATCTCGCGCAGATACATGCGGACGGGATCGTCGGTGCGTTCGCCGGGCTCGGATTTCTTGACCTCGGTGACGGCCTTCTGCGTGACCTCGACCAGTTCGTTGTCGGTCTCGTCCTCGGCCTCTTCCTGCTTCTCTTCGTCGCTATCGGAATCCTCGGCCTCGGAGACGTTGATGCCCATGTCCGAGAGCATCGACATGATGTCCTCGATCTGCTCCGGCGCCGTGGTGTCGGACGGCAGCACTTCGTTGAGCTGATCGAAGGTCACGAAGCCGCGCTTCTTGGCCTGCTTGATCATCTTCTTGACGGCGGCATCGGACAGATCGAGCAACGGCGACGGCGCGTCCGGGGAATCCTTCTCGGGGGCGTCCGCTGCCTTGTCGTCTTTTTCCTTGTCTTTTACCTGCAGCGTCTTTGCCTTGGTGGCCATTCAGTGCTCTCCAAACGCGCTCATGCCGGGGCGTTGCCGCTTCCCGAATTGAATTGGTGTCGCTTGCGCCTGATGACGTTTCCTTCGAAACGTCATCACGCTCTCATCTTTTTCCGGATCATGCTCTGACGCGGAAAGGGCGGCGCTTGAACCTCGCCACCCCTCAAAAAAATCTCTCGCCGGTTACGAACTCTTAGCCCGCGGGCTCTTAAGCTTCGATTAACCTTGCCAGCCGTGTTTTTGCAGCCAAACCATGGGTTTGGCGAGTCTTTTCGCGGTTCCGGCGGCTGCCGTCCGCAGCATTTTTTATCAGACGCTGCGCTGGGACCGGCCCGATAACTCGCCGAAACCCTCGATCAGGGCCTCGGTGCCGTCCACTTCCTCCAGCCGGGCCTTGATATCGCGCAGCCACGCCAGATTGGCCTCACTGGCCTCGTCGCCGAGGGCCTGCTCGGCATCCTTCAATTCCCTAAGTAAGGAGTGCCATTGGCGATGCAAGGAGACCAGCTGGTGCCAGGTGGAAAGAACGTCCTCGCGGGCGGCGCCGACCTGCACCCCCCACACCGCCTGGGTCGTGATCGCCCTCTCAACCCTTTGAAGAACCTCCAGAAATCCCCGTGCACCGAGGTCGGCGCGCATTTTTTCGGCGGCTTCTTCCGGTTCAGAGCTCTGGTGATGGTCATGCGCGAAGGCCGCGATGATGCCGGCGCGGAGCTTGTTGGCCTCCGGATGGGCCATTTCCAGCGCCGCCACCTCTTCGAGATGGTCGTGCAGCAGCCAGGGGTGGTTGATCAGGGACTGCAGAATCAGCGCCTCGCGGCGGGAAATCGCGCTGCGCTGGCCGCGCATGATCGGGCTCAGCGCCAGTTGCGGGCTGGCGGCCTGGTAGGGCCCGCGGTTGATGGTCTGGCTGCTGGCCTGGGCCCGGCCGCGCGGCTCGATTCGGCCCGCCGCCCCCGGCGTGAAGGTGGCGCGGGGGGCAAAGCCGCGGCCTGATTCGCGGCCGAAACCGCCGGCCCCGCGGCCGGCGAAATTGCCCCTGTTATAGCCGCCGCGGCCGCCTTCCGGCGCGAAGGTGCGCTGCAGCCGCTCGGCCAGATCCTGGCGGTAATAGCGCCGCACCACCTCGTCGCGGATGCCGTTGGTGAGATCCTTGATCCGGGCTTCCAGGGCGGCGCGACGCTCCGGCGTCGCGAAGGTGCCGCTTTCGATCTCGCGCGACCAGATCACGTCGGCGAGGCCGCGCGCCTGCCCGATCACTTCCTCGATCGCGCCGCGTCCGCCGGAGCGCGCGAGATCGTCGGGGTCCTGTCCCTCCGGCAGCAGCGCGAAACGCAGGCTCTTGCCCGGCGCCAACAGCGGCAACGCCAGTTCGGCGGCGCGCCACGCCGCCTTCTGCCCGGCCTTGTCACCGTCGAAACAAAGGATCGGTTCGTCCGCCATCTTCCACAGATGCAGCAGCTGGTTTTCGGTCAACGCGGTGCCGAGCGGGGCCACGCTGGCGGGGAAGCCCGCGCCGACCATGGCGATGACGTCGACATAGCCTTCCACCACCACCAGGGCAGCGCCATTATGGGTGGCGAGCCGCGCGGCGGCGAGGTTGTAGAGATTGTCGCCCTTGTGAAACAGCGGTGTTTCCGGCGAATTCATGTATTTGGCCGGAACGTCCTTTTCCAGCGCGCGACCGCCGAACGCGATCACGCGCCCGCGCAGATCGGTGATGGGAAACATCACGCGGTCGCGAAAGCGGTCCCACGGCACCGGGATGTCGTCGCCCGACACCAGCAGGCCGGCTTCGACCATGTCCTCGACCGGAATGCCCTGGGCGCCCAAAAATTCCTTCAGCGCAAAGCGTTCGCTCGGCGCATAGCCGATGCGGAACTGGAGCTGCACCGCCGGCGAAATCGCGCGGTCGGCGAGATAGCCGCGCGCCTTGGCGCCATGGCGCGACGCCAGCGTATCGGCGAAGAACTTCGCGGCGAGTTCCATCACGTCGTAGAGCGTCTTGCGGCGCTGCTCGTGCCGCGCGGCATCCGGGGTCGCGGCCGGTAGCGCGAGCCCTGCCATCGCGGCCAGCCGCTCGACCGCCTCGGTAAAACCGACGCCCTCGGTCTCCATCAGGAACGAGATGATGTCGCCGTGCTTGCCGGAGGAGAAGTCGTGGTAAAATCCCTTCTGGTCATTGACCGTGAACGACGGCGATTTCTCCTGCTGGAACGGCGACAGCCCCTTCCACTCCCTTCCTGCCCGCTTCAACTTCACGCGCCGACCCACGACTTCCGAAACCGGAAGCCGGGCGCGCAGATCGTCGAGAAACTGGGGCGTGAAGCGCATGTGGTGATTTTCGATGAGTCGCAGGCCTGATGCCAGCCGAACAGGGATATAGGTTAGCCGGGGTAGAATACGAGAATTGTTGGGCTTCTAGCCGCTATTCACAGGGCTGCTTCTTATCCCTCCCCACCGCTGCGCGGGGGGAGGGATAAGAAAGGTGCGCCTTACGCACACTCTTGAACCCAACCCGGTTCCACGCTTCCATGGCTTCATGTTCACGACTTTCAGAGGCGGTCAGACCGGCGCGTGGCGGGTTACGGCGTTTTCGGCGGTGAAGGGCCTGCCGCTGGCGGCCGTGCCTTCGCTGTCGGTGGTGCACTCCGAGGCCATCGCGTTGCCGCTGCTGCCGTCGCCGACGGCGTGGCGGCTGGCCGGGGTCGCCAGCCATGTTCGCTATGTCGAGCGGGCCGAGAAGACATCGCTGGTCGAAAAGCAGGAAGGGCTCG
>CALROE020000504.1:0-3874 GCA_943369715.1 Bradyrhizobium ivorense | reverse complement strand
CCGCGCGCGGCCTTATCCTCTCGGTCTTGGTGGTGCCCGCGCGCGCCGCCGATCCCGGGGCTTTTCGCAAGGTGATCGAGGACATCATCGCACTGGTCGAGCGCAGCCCGGATGCCGGGCGGCCGGTGCCGCCGGGCGGCCCGCCGCTGACATGGCCGCCGGCGGGAGTCGAGTACGAAACGCGCGCGGCGCGCGGCGGATCGCTGCTCCGGCGGCGCGCCTTCGTGCTCGCCAACACGCTGTTCGCCTTCCTGATCATGCGCTTCGGCATCAGCGTCGGCGGCTTCGTGCCGAAAACCTATGTGCAGCAGGTGGTGGAGAATTCCGACTTCCGCAAATACGACGACGGCTTGCGTATGATCCTCGACTGCACGCCGGAGCTGGAGCAGGCGCTGACGAAAGTGCTGGCCGCGGCGGCTTCGGCCGGGATCGTGCGCTACGGCCTGCACCGGCAGGATGCGGCGATGATGACCTGTTTTGCGCCGTCGGTCACGCGCAGCGACCACGTCCATTTCATCGATGGCGCCCGCGGCGGTTATGCCTCGGCGGCGACCGCGTTGAAGGCGATGGCGGCGTAGCTCAGCGTCCGGCGCGGGTCCAGTTCTCGCCGCCGCACAGCGCGCCCATGCAGCCCTCGACCTTGAGCGTATCCGGACCCGCCAGCGAGACATGGCTCACATAGGTGCTGCCGTCGTCGGCGTTGTAGATCTGGCCGGACCACCGGTTCTGGCCCGACGGCTGCATGCCGCCGAACAGCGGAAGCCCGATCATCGGACGCTTCCTCAGGGCCGGATTCGGATTCTTGTCGTCGATCTGGGGTTTACCGGTGGCGGGATCGATCGGATCCCGCAGCCCGACGATGACCCCGCAAAGTCCGCCGCCGCATTTGCTGACACGCACCCTGGCGTCGCCGGCCTGGGTCAGCCAGACGCCGGTTGCCTCACTGGCCCGCGCATCGGTAGCGGGAGCGCCAAGCATTGCCGCCGAGATCGCCAGGATCGCAATGATGGTGCCGAATCGGCAAGACATAGGCCTCTCCCTTGAAAGCGGGCCTGCATAGCAAGAAATCGAATTTGTGCAATGCGGAACTCACTTGCCCCAGCGCGTCAGCCAGACCGATGCGGCGACGCCGACGCCGAACAGCACCATGGCGGCGCCGACCAGCGCGAACAGCGCCGAGGCCGGGGCATCGATCGACACCAGCCACCAGCCGCCGAGCGCGACCAGAGCCAGGCGCCCGGTCCCGGCGAGCACCGGACCGCCGACCTTCGCAGCCCCCTGCGACGCGAAATAGAGGCAGGTGCCCAGTCCGAAAAACGCGAATGCGGGGCCGGCCCAGGCGAAGTAGGAATAGGCCGCCGCGGTGACGCCGGGATCGCTGGTGAACATCGACACCCACAGCACCGGATGGACCGCGACGACCAGGCCGATCAATCCGACGGTCAGGGCTGATGCGGCGCCCGCGGTCCACGCCACCTTGCGGGCGCGCGCCACCATGCCGGCGCCGATGGCCATGCCGACCATCGGCACCGAGGCGACGCCGAAGGCGAAAGAAATCGGGGTGAGCAGGAATTCGAGCCGCGAGCCCATGCCGTAGCCGGCCAGCGTCGCGGTGCCGTAGCCGGCCAGGATTTTGGTGAAGATCAGGATGGTCAGCACGCTCTGCAGCGGCGCCACGCAGGAGATCGCGCCGACCTTGAGGATGTCGAGAAACATGGCGCGCTGGAATTTGAAGGCGCGGAAATCCAGAATCAGCCGGCTGCGGCCGCTGACCAGGATCCACGCGAGGAACATCGCGCCGAGCGAGAACGCCACCAGTTGCCCGGCGGCGACGCCGCCCATACCCAGTTGCGGCAGACCGGCCAGCCCGAGACCCAGGGCGCCGCCGAGCGCGATCTGGACGATGGCGACTCCGATCAGCGTTGCCGACGGCAGCCGCATGTCGCCGGTGCCGCGCAGCACCGACGCCAGCGTATTGACCAGCCAGATCGAAACCGCGCCGGAAAACAGCACCTGCGAATATTGCAGCGCCTGTTCCAGCACGCCGCCGCGCCCGCCCAGCAGCATGAAGAACTGCCGGCCGAACAGCAGCATGACAGCGGTGAAGAACAGTCCGGCGAGCAGGCCGATCATGACGGCGTGCAGGGCCAGCGTCGCCGCGCGGTCGCGGTCGCCGGCGCCGATGGCGCGGCTGACCGCGGATGAAACGCCGCCGCCCATGGCGCCGGCCGACATCATCTGCGTCAGCATGACGAAGGGGAAAACCAGCGCGATCGCGGCTAGCGGTTCGATGCCGAGGCGGCCGATATAAGCGGTTTCGGCCACCGCCACCAGGGAGGTGCCGAGCATCGCCACGACATTGGGAAGCGTCAGCTTCAGCAGCGTCGGCAGGATCGGCGAGGTCAGCAGGCCGTTGGCCGGGACCTTTGCCGGTGCTGCGGGCGGGCCCTTAATGGTCATGCGTCACGCGTCATCCCAACCCGGCAAAAGTATTATGACTGACATATGATCAGCCGGCCCCGCAACGCCACCCCGCCACACGCATGGTCACCATGGCAGGCCGCATAGGTCGATCACGCCCTGCCGCGGCTTGCGGGAGAAATCGAACACCAAGGGCGCCATCGCCTCGAAGCGAACGCGTCCCCCAGGCTGTTCGGCCCAGACTTCGCCGCTGAAGGGGTGCCAGCCGCGCGACTGGTAAAACACGAAATTGTGCTGCTCGCAGAACAACAGCGCGAACTGCACCGCTTCATGGTGCCGCATGGTCTGGACCGCGGCTTCAAGCGCCAGGCTGGCATAGCCCTGGCGCCGGCAGTCCGGGCGGGTCGCGACCCCGCCGATGCCGCCGATCTGGACCTTGCGGCCGTCCCAGGTGGCGTGGCGGAAGTAGATGCCGACATGGCAGGCCAGGCCGCCGGTAGGCGCATCGATCAGCACGCGCAGATCGGCATGGGCCCATTTGACATGTCCCCACGGCAGTTTCTCAACCATGTCGGCCGGCCAGACCGCCTTGAACAGAGGCTCGGCCACAGGCCACGATGCATCCCCGTTCAAGACGTCGATCTCGATGCTCATGTTGTCCTCTCGTGCGCCATCCGGCCCAGATTGCGGTGTTTAAGATCCCCGGAACCTTCTATAAGGATTTCCGTTAAGCCCACGTCTCCCATCATTGCGGACATCACCCATGACCTTCACGCTTCCCACCCTTCCTTATGCCTATGACGCGCTTGCTCCTCATATGTCGAAGGAAACGCTGGAATATCACCACGACAAGCATCATCAGGCCTATGTAACCAACGGCAACAATCTGCTGAAAGGCACCGAATTCGAGGGCAAGTCTCTCGAGGAGATCGTCAAGGGCTCGTTCGGCAAGAATGCGCCGCTGTTCAACAATGCGGGCCAGCACTACAACCACCTGCATTTCTGGAACTGGATGAAGCCCAATGGCGGCGGCGACAAATTGCCCGGCCGCCTGGCCAAGAAGATCGACGAGGATCTCGGCGGGCTGGAGAAGTTCAAGACCGATTTCGCCGCCGCCGGCGTCGGCCAGTTCGGTTCGGGCTGGGCGTGGCTGTCGGTCAAGAACGGCAAGCTCGAAATCTCCAAGACCCCCAACGGCGAAAGCCCGCTGGTGCATGGCGCGACCCCGATCCTCGGCGTCGACGTCTGGGAGCACTCCTACTACATCGATTATCGCAACCGCCGCCCCGACTATCTGAAGGCGTTCGTCGATCATCTGGTGAACTGGGAGTATGTCGACCAGCTGTTCTCGAAGGCGGGCGTTTAAGGCCCCGTCATTCCGGGGCGGCCCAAAGGGCCGAACCCGGAATCCAGAAGTAATGAGCAGAACAATCTCGAGATTCCGGGTTCGCGT
>CALROE020000503.1:0-3883 GCA_943369715.1 Bradyrhizobium ivorense | reverse complement strand
CAAACAAGACGTGGATGCCCGGGACAAGCCCGGGCATGACGTCCGGATAGCTATCCCCATTTCACATCATGCCGCGCCAGCACTTCGCACACGGCTTCGACCAGTTGGCCCTCATCGACCTCGTATTGCGCTTCGGTCTGCTTCTTCAGGTATTCCTCGCGGTCCTTGATCTCGGCCAGGCCCGCGCCGAGGATCAGATCCTTGATCTGGATCTTGCCTTTGGCCTTTTCGTCGGAGCCCTGGATGATCACGCAGGGCGAATTGCGCTTGTCGGCATATTTGAGCTGGTTGCCCATGTTCTTGGGGTTGCCGAGATAGAGTTCGGCGCGGATGTTTTCGTTGCGCAGATCCGCGACCATTTTTTGGTAATCGGCGATGCGGTCGCGGTCGAACACGGTTACCACGACGGGACCGAACTCCGGTTTGGTATCGAGCTTGCCGAGCATGGTGAGGGCGGCCTGCAGCCGCGACACGCCGATGGAAAAACCGGTCGCCGGCACCGGCTCGCCGCGAAACCGCGAGACCAGACCGTCGTAACGCCCGCCGCCGCCGACCGAGCCGAACCGCACCGGGCGGCCTTTTTCGTCTTTCGTCTCCAGCGTCAGTTCGACCTCGTAGACCGGGCCGGTGTAATATTCGAGGCCGCGCACCACGGAGGGATCAATGCGGATGCGATCCGGGCCGTAACCGGAAGCCGCGATCAGACTGGAAATCTCACTCAGTTCGGCGCGCGCCAACTGAACCGTCTCCGACTCGAACAGGTAACGAAACGCGGCGTCATCCGCCTTGCCGGGATCGCCGAAGCAGGTGGCAATCGCGTGCGCGTCGGTGGCGCTCAAGCCGGCGCCCTTGGTGAAGTCGCCCTTGCCTTCTTCGCCGCCGTCCCACCGCCCGGGGCCGAGCAGTTTTTCCACTTCGGCAATCGGAAACTTGTCGAGCTTGTCGACGGCGCGCAAGACGATGAGCCGCCGTCCCGCATGTTCGTCGCCGCCAAGCCCGATGCTCTCCATCACGCCGTCGAGCACCTTGCGGTTGTTCACCTTCACCACATAGCTGCCGCGCGGGATGCCCAGTGCTTCCATGGTGTCGGCGGCCATCATGCACATCTCGGCGTCGGCGGCCGGCGAGGCTGAGCCCACCGTATCGGCGTCGAACTGCATGAACTGGCGGAAGCGGCCGGGGCCGGGTTTCTCGTTGCGGTAGACGTAGCCCTCGCGGTAGCTGCGATAGGGTTTTGGCAGATGATCAAAATTCTCCGCGACGTAGCGCGCCAGCGGCGCGGTCAGGTCATAGCGCAGCGAGATCCACTGCTCGTCATCGTCCTGGAACGAGAACACGCCCTCATTCGGCCGGTCCTGATCGGGCAGGAATTTGCCGAGCGCGTCGGTGTATTCCATCGCCGGGGTTTCCACCGGCTCGAAACCGTAGCGCTGATAGACCTCGCGGATTTTGGCAACCATCGCGCGGGTCGCGGCGATCTCGGCGGGGCCGCGATCGGCGAGGCCGCGCGGCAGGCGGGCGCGGAGTTTTTGAAGCTTTTTGGGTTTTTCAGCCATGGGCCGCGTTGGTACCAGCCGGGATGCGATGCGGCAACCGGGGCCTTCGTCCTTACCTCGCCCCGCTTGCGGGGAGAGGCCGGATCGCCCTTGGGCGATCCGGGTGAGGGGGACTATCCGCGAGTCGTGCTGGTTGAGAGAGCCCCTCACCCCAACCCTCTCCCCGCAAGCGCGGGGCGAGGGAGAAAAATCCGCCGCCGCTCAAAACACCTGCTTGATCCAGTTATGCGGGTCCGGCGCGCGGCCGTACTGGATGTCGACCAGCTTCTTGCGCATCCCCATGGCGACCGGGCCGGCGGCGCCGCCGCTGATGAGGAAGTCGCCGCTGGCCGAACACACCTTGCCGATCGGCGAGATCACGGCTGCCGTGCCGCAGGCAAAAGCCTCCTTCAGCCTGCCGCTGGCGGCGTCGGCGCGCCACTGCTCGATCGTGTAGGTCTCCTCGCGCACGGGCATGCCGGCATCCCTGGCCAGCGTGATTATCGAATCGCGGGTAATGCCCGGCAGGATGGTGCCCAGCGGCGGCGTCGAGAGCGAACCGTCGTCGAACACGAAGAAGACGTTCATGCCGCCAAGCTCCTCGACGTAGCGGCGCTCGACCGCATCGAGAAACACGACCTGATCGCAGCCATGCTCGATCGCCTCGGCCTGCGCGCGCAGGCTGGCCGCGTAATTGCCGCCGCATTTGACCGCCCCGGTGCCGCCGATCGCGGCGCGCGTGTAATTCTCCGACACCCAGATCGACACCGGCGCGGGGCCGCCCTTGAAATAGGAGCCGACCGGCGAGGCGATGACGGCGAAGATGTATTCCGCCGATGGTTTCACGCCGAGGAACACCTCGCTCGCGATCATGAAGGGCCGCAAATAGAGACTGCCCTCGCCGCCCGGGATCCAGGCGCGGTCGAGGCGCACGAGTTGCTCGACCGCTTCGATGAACGTGGACTCGGGCAGCGGCGCCATCGCCATGCGGTCGGCCGAATTCTGGAAGCGCCGGGCATTGGCGTCGGGACGGAACAGGTTCACGCCGCCGTCGTCGCGCTTGTAGGCCTTGAGGCCTTCGAAAATCTCCTGCGCGTAATGCAGCACGGCCGTGGCCGGATCGAGCGGGAAATTGGCGCGGGATTCGACGCGCGCGTCATGCCAGCCCTTGGCCTGGTTGTAGCGGACGATCGCCATGTGATCGGTGAAAACCCGGCCAAAGCCGGGATCCACCAGCTTTGCCGCGCGGTCCTTCTCCGACATGGGACTAGCCGCAGGCTGGATGTCGAATTTCAAATTCATGGCCTTGCTTCCCGCTGTTGCAACCGGCGCGATGTCCGTCGGCCTGTCTCTGCGGGCCTGCTCGATCGAAACTGCCATGGACTTTCTCCCGGATTGACGCTTTGCGCCTGTTCTTGCGCCGGCGACGCGGCGCGGTTGGTTACGCCTGGCCTTCCCCGCCCGGCCTTGCGGCCGGTTGCCACGCCGGCATGTCCTTAGGACACGCTTTTGCGGAATGCGGAAGTCCAGTATGTTTGCCGAAATGCCGCTCGACAATCGCACGGTCAACAAATCAGCAGCCTTGTTCGCACTTGTTCGTACTCGGCCGCCACTTCAGGCCTTATCTGGCCCTTTCGAACTGTACCGCGTTCAACACGACTTAATGTTTCGTCGCGGCTGACAGTTTTGTAACATTGAACCCAAGATACGTCAATATGGCTGACATAAATTTCTCGGCATCCTCCACAGACCCCGATTCGAGGGCGGGCGAAGCACGAGCTCCTGCCCCGGGTCAGGCCGATTTGCGCTGGGATATCATCGAGCTGCTGTTCTTCGCCTACCGGGATTTCGTCGGCGACGCCGATCACGAATTGGAGGCGTTCGGGTTCGGGCGGGCGCACCACCGGGTGCTACATTTTGTCCACCGCTATCCCGGCCTCAAGGTCGCCGATCTCCTGGATGTGCTGCGCATCACCAAGCAGTCGCTGGGACGGGTACTCAAACAACTGCTCGACGAAGCCTACATCGTGCAGCGCACCGGCAACAATGACCGGCGGCAGCGGCTGCTCTACGCCACCGCCAAGGGCGAGGCGCTGGTAGGCAGGCTCGCGGGCCTGCAGACCGACAGGATCAACCGCGCGCTGTCAGGTATCGCGCCCGATGGCGTGGAAACCGTCCGCCAGTTCCTGCGCGCGATGATCGATCACGACGATCCCGACAAGGTGCTGGCGACCATTCTCGGCTCCGGCAGCGCAACCGCAAAGGACAGAGCGTGATCCAGGCTGCCACCCTCGCGCGGACTCCGCCGCAACCGGCCGACGACGCCCCGCATCTGCTGCTGGTCGATG
>CALROE020000502.1:0-3890 GCA_943369715.1 Bradyrhizobium ivorense | reverse complement strand
CAGGGCGGCGACGGGATTGCGGACGCTGGGCCTGCAGGGCGGCACGCCGGTCGCCATGATGCTGCGCAATGATTTCGCGCTGTTCGAGGTCGCCGGCGCCGCGGCGGCGCTGGGCAGCCCGGTGGTGCCGATCAACTGGCATCTGAAGGCCGAGGAGGTCGCCTACATCCTGGCCGACAGCGGCGCTGAAATCCTGGTCTGCCACGCCGACCTGCTGCCGCAGATCGCGGGCGGCCTGCCCGGCCATCTCCGCCTGCTGGTGGTCAGGACGCCGCCGGAGATCGCCGCCGCGTTCAACATCGCAGCCGCGCTGGCGCAGATCCCCGAGGGCGCAACCGACTGGGACGCCTGGCGCGACGGCCACACACCGGCGCAGGAGCCGGCGGTCGGCGGCTCGCCGATGTTCTATACCTCGGGCACCACGGGCCTGCCCAAGGGCGTTCGGCGCAAGCCGATGCGGCCCGAACAGATCGCGGCCTCGGCGCGGGTCGGCGGCATCGCCTATGGCATCAAGCCTGGCGAGGATCAGGTCATCCTGATGAACGGCCCGATGTACCATTCGGCACCGAATTCCTACGGCATGCTGGCGTTCCGCAACGGCTGCAAGATCGTGCTCGAGCCACGCTTCGACCCCGAGGACATGCTGCAGCTGATCGCCCGCCACCGCATCACCCATATGCATGTGGTGCCGACCATGTTCGTGCGGCTATTGCGGCTGCCGGAGGAGGTGAAGAGCCGTTACGACCTCTCCTCGCTGCGCTTCGTGGTCCATGGCGCGGCCCCCTGCCCGCCGCAGGTCAAGCGCGCGATGATCGAGTGGTGGGGCCCGGTGGTGCACGAATATTTCGGCTCGACCGAAACCGGAATTCCGGTGTGGCACTCGGCGGAGGAAGCGCTGCGAAAGCCCGGCACCGTCGGCCGCGCCATTGAAGGTGGCATCGTGAAGATCTTCCGCCCCGACGGCGAGATATGCGGCGTCAACGAGCCTGGCGAAATCTTCATGCGGCAGACTTCGGTGCCGGACTTCGACTACCACGGCAAGGCCGAGGCGCGCGCCGAGGCCGGCCGCGACGGCCTCGTCAGCGTCGGCGACGTCGGCTACCTCGACGCCGACGGCTATCTGTTCCTGTGCAACCGCAAGCGCGACATGGTGATCTCGGGCGGCGTCAACATTTACCCGGCGGAAATCGAGAACGCGCTGATCGGCATGGCCGGCGTGCGCGACTGCGCGGTGTTCGGCGTTCCCGACGACGAATTCGGCGAGCGGCTGTTCGCCTGTATCGAACAGGAACCGAATGCTGCGCTGTCATCGTCAGCGGTCCAGGAATTTTTGCGCGGCAAGCTCGCCAACTTCAAGGTGCCAAAGGACATCCAGTTCCTCGACACGCTGCCGCGCGAGGCCAGCGGCAAGATCTTTAAAGGCAAACTTCGCGATCTCTATCGGGAAGGCGGGCTGCGCGCCGCTACGTGACCGCGGCTGAAAGCCAAACGCCGTTTTAAACGTCATGGCTGTTGCAAAACGGTCATCGCCGCAGACAATGATCTGCGGACAGGAAAAACAACCGGGATCGACGTGATGAAATCCACCGACTTCATCGTTGCACGCCACGACCTGCAGCAATGCAAGGTGATCGAGACGGAGCTGCCTGACGCCGCGGCGTTGCCCGACGATGCGCTGCTGGTCCGCGTCGAACGCTTCGCCTTCACCGCCAACAACATCACCTATGCCGTGCTCGGCGATGCCTTGAAATACTGGCAGCTGTTTCCGGCGCCGGAAGGGTTCGGCAACGTTCCGGTGTGGGGATTTGGCGAAGTGATCGCCTCGCGGCATCCGGATATCGCCGCCGGCGAGCGGCTGTTCGGCTATTTTCCCATGGCGACGCATCTGGTGATCGAGGCCGCCGATGTCAGCAAGCGCGGCCTGCGCGACGCCGCCGCGCATCGGCAAGGGGTGGCGCCGGTCTACAACGCCTATGCCCGCGTCAGCGGCGATCCAGCCTTCGCCGGGAGGCAGGGCGACCATCAGGCGCTGCTGCGGCCGCTGTTCATGCTGTCGTTTCTGGTCGACGACTATCTCGCCGAGAATGAATTTTTTGGCGCGCGCAGCGTGCTGCTGTCGTCGGCATCCAGCAAAACCGCATTCGGGCTGGCGCATCTGCTGCATACGCTGCGCAAGGATATCAAGGTGATCGGGCTCACCTCGGCCTCGAACGTGGAATTCGTGAAATCGCTCGGCTGCTACGACGAGGTCGTGACCTATGACCGCGTCACCTCGCTGCCGCCGGATTTAGCCGTGGCCTATGTCGACATGGCCGGCAACAGCGAATTGCGCGCCACGCTGCATGGGCATTTCGGCGACCAGATGAAATATTCGGGACGAGTCGGGCTGACCCACCGGGCGTCGTCGCCGGACGAGCCGGCATTGCCGGGCGCCAAGCCGGCCTGGTTCTTCGCGCCCGACCAGATCCGCAAGCGGGCGAAGGAATGGGGCCCGGGCGGCATCGACGCGCGGTTCGGCGCGGCGTGGTCGGGCTTCGCCCCGGTGCTGGACCAGTGGCTCAGCGTGACCGAAGGGCGTGGGCCTGACGCTGTGAAGCAGGTCTATCTCGACACCCTGAACGGCCGCGTTCCGCCGGAACAGGGGCACATCCTGTCACTTTAGGGAATGGCCGGCATCTCCTGTCGCCCTTTCTGCGCTCTCCCGAATGGGTGTAGGGTTCGTTTCAAGGGAAACCCGCCGCACAGACGGCCGGTGCAGAGAAACGCGCATGCTCGATAAAACGGACGATCTTTCGGCAGCTGTGGAAAACTGGCTGGCGCAATTCGAGGACGCGCTGGCGAAGCCTGACGATGCTTCGCTGAAGGGCCTGTTTCACCCCGACAGCTATTGGCGCGATGTGCTGGCGCTGAGCTGGACGTTGCAGACCGTCAATGGCCGTGACGCCATTTTGAAGACGCTGGAATCCCAGGCGGCAGCGGCCTCACCTTCGGGCTTCGCCATCGATCCCGATCGGGCCGCGCCACGCCGCGTGATGCGCGCCGGTACCAACTGCATCGAGGCGATCTTCAGGTTTGAAACCGCTATCGGCCGCGGCGACGGAGTCCTGCGGCTGATTCCGGACGTCGCCGACAGCAACCGGTTGAAGGCCTGGACGCTGCTGACCGCGCTCGAGGAACTGAAGGGTTTTGAGGAACAGCTTGGCGCAGCGCGGCCCCGTGGCAGTGCCTATTCGCGCGATTTTCGCGGGCCCAACTGGCTCGATCTTCGCAAGGCCTCGGCCGATTATGCCGACCGCGACCCGACCGTGCTGGTGATCGGCGGCGGCCAGTCCGGACTGTGTATCGCAGCAAGGCTGAAGCAATTGCAGGTCGACACCCTGATCGTCGACCGCGAGGAACGCATCGGCGACAACTGGCGCAAGCGCTACCACGCGCTGACGCTGCACAACCAGGTGCAGGTCAACCACCTGCCCTACATGCTGTTTCCACCGAACTGGCCGACCTACATTCCGAAGGACAAGCTCGCCAACTGGTTCGAGGCCTATGTCGAAAGCATGGAGCTGAATTTCTGGACCGGCACGGAGTTCGAGGGCGGCAGCTACGACGAGAAGGCCGGCCGCTGGACCGTGACGCTGCGCCGGGCCGATGGCGGCAAACGTACCATGCATCCGCGCCACGTCGTTTTGGCCACCGGGGTCAGCGGCATTCCGAGTCTGCCCGATATTCCATCCCTGAAGAATTTTGCCGGCACGGTGATTCATTCCAGCCAGTACACCGACGGCGAGGAATGGAAGGGCAGGAAGGCCATCGTGATCGGCAGCGGCAACAGCGGCCACGACATCGCCCAGGACCTGCATTCGAGCGGCGCCGCCGTGACGATGGTGCAGCGC
>CALROE020000501.1:0-3892 GCA_943369715.1 Bradyrhizobium ivorense | reverse complement strand
CAACAGGTCGCCCTGCTCGGTGAGGATCAGGCCGCGGGCATGGCGATGGAACAGCGACACCGAGAGCTCCTGCTCCAGCGCGCTGACCTGCCGTGACACGGCCGATTGCGACAGCCCAAGCTGCTCGCCGGCATGCGTGAAGCTGCCCGCTTCCGCCGCCGCGTGAAACACCTTCAGCTTGTCCCAATCCATATCGGTAAATCCGTCGCGGGTTCGAGATCTTGGCATGATTATTCCGCCGCCGCGCGGTCGCTGGCGCGCAGCGCAAGAAAGCGTTCGGCCTCAAGCGCTGCCATGCAGCCGAGGCCGGCGGCGGTGACCGCCTGCCGCCAGGTTTCGTCGGCGACGTCGCCGGCGGCAAACAGGCCCGGCACCGAGGTCGCGGTCGAGTTCGGCGCCACCTCGACATATCCCGATGGCTTCAGCTTGACCTGGCCGAGCACCAGTTCGGTCGCCGGCGCATGTCCGATCGCAATGAAGACGCCGTCGGCGGGAAGCTCGGTCAGCGTGCCGGTCTTGACGTTCCTGAGCCTGACATGGGTGACCTTGCCCGGATTTTCGGTGCCGCAGATTTCGTCGATGGCACTGTCCCACGCCACCTTGATCTTGGGGTGTTTGAACAGGCGGTCCTGCAGGATGCGCTCGGCGCGGAAATGATCGCGGCGATGCACGATGGTCACTTGCGATGCGAAGTTGGTCAGGAACAGCGCTTCCTCGACCGCGGTGTTGCCGCCGCCGACCACGATGACCTCCTTGCCGCGATAGAAAAATCCATCGCAGGTCGCGCAGGCCGAGACGCCAAAGCCCTTGAATTTCTCTTCCGACGGCATGCCGAGCCAGCGCGCCTGCGCGCCGGTGGCGAGAATGACGGTTTCGGCGAGATAGACGTCGCCGCTGTCGCAGGTCAGCCGGAACGGCCGCTCGCTCAGTTCCAGTTTGGTGACGAGATCGGTGACCATCCTGGTGCCGACATGGGCGGCCTGCTTTTCCATCTGCTCCATCAGCCACGGCCCCTGGATCACATCCGCAAAACCCGGATAGTTCTCCACGTCGGTGGTGATGGTGAGCTGGCCGCCGGGCTGCATGCCCTGGATCAGCACGGGTTCGAGCATCGCGCGCGCGGCGTAGATGGCCGCGGTGTAGCCGGCCGGGCCGGAACCGATAATGACGACCTTGGCATGGATGGGGGCAGGCATAGAAGCAGGTCCCTCTCTTAAGGGAATTTGGGCCAGCGCTTGCGCGGAATGCGCCCGGATAGCCATCGCGGCGGCGCTGAAAGTGTCAAATCCAAGATAGGGCATCTGGCAAGCTATGCAAGAATTGCAATCCATATCCGCGAATTTTCCCCGTGAGGTGGAAAAATGGCGCACCGCACGCGCAATAAAATTGCGCAAGCTGCGCAAGCTGGGCTAAGAGTGTTGCCGATACCCATCCCACAAGCCGCTTAGCCAGGACCTGGACCCGCGTGTCGAAGAATCTTGACGAGATCGACCTCAAAATCCTCGCCGAAATCCAGGCCGACGGCCGAATCACCAATGTCGAGCTGGCCAAACGCGTCGGTATTTCGCCGCCGCCCTGCCTGCGCCGGGTCCGGACGCTGGAGGAGGCCGGCTATATCCAGGGCTATCGCGGGCTGCTGGATCCGCGCCGGCTCGGTTTCGACGTCACGGTGTTCGCTTCGGTGCACCTGTCCAGCCAGACCGATGCCGACCTGCGCGCGTTCGAGGAGTTCGTGCGCGCCGAGCCGCTGGTGCGGGAATGCTGGATGCTGTCGGGCGAGGTCGATTTCATCCTGAAATGCGTCGCGCCCGACATGGCGACGTTTCAGGATTTCGTCACCCACCTGACCGCGGCGCCGCATGTCCGCAACGTCCGGACCTCGCTGGTGCTGCACAATTCGAAATACGAGGCGGCGGTGCCGCTGGAATTGAAAGTGCCGGGCTGAGTTACAGCGCCGCCCGCGCTCAGCGTTTGCCGCGCGTCGCGTCGAGGGCCCACGGCCCGCTGCCGGCGCAGGCGAGATGGAAGCAGGCGAAGCAGAACAGGATCGCCGCGTTGCCGCCATTGAGCAGCGGGATGAACGCCGGTGCGGCGAGCCCGTCCTTGAACATGTGTCCGATGAAATAGGCGAACGCCATCTGACCCGACAGGATGAAGGCCACCGGCCGCGTAAACAGCCCCAGTATCAACAAGGCGCCGCCCACCAGTTCGAGCACGCCGGCGACCGTGACCAGCGGTGAAATATTGAGGAAAGCGGGCAGCAGCGGAATTTTGTAGATTTTGGCGAGGCCGTACTGAAACAGCAGCAATCCCGTGAAGATCCGGTAGATGCTGAGGGCCGTTGGTTCGAAGCCCGCGAGCGTGCCGCTGAACTTGTCCATGGCCGCCCCGTCCGAGCGCGACGCATCGACGCTCCACGACCCCGCGCCAGCGCTCGACAGATAGAGGCAGCTGAGAAGGTACAGGATCGTCAGCGTGCTGCCGGCGACCAGCGGGTGAAATCCTTTCGGCAAGTACCCGGTGATGAGAAAAAACGCCAGGTCCGCGGCGATGATCAAGGCCGCCGGCCGGGTCCATAGCCCGAGGATCAACAGCGCGCCGCAGATCAGTTCCACGAATCCGCTGGCGCCGATCATCGAGAACAATTGGATCTTGGCGTTGGACGGCACCGCGGGAAAGCCGATGGTCTTTGCCATGCCATGCTGGATGATCAGCAAGCCTGTCATGACGCGCAGCAGGCTCAGCGCGCGCGGCGCGAACCCCACCAGTGCTTCGGTCAAGATTGCCTCCCGGGAATCAAGCGCGCCCGATTCGTATCGCGTCGCGGCTTCTGGGGAAAGCAACCACCGCAGGAAAATCCGCGGCGGCTCGTAAAGCAGCACAACGTGACGGCGGCGCCGCTTCAATTGAACGTGCCCGGCTGACGCCAGGCGTTTGCGCCGCCCTCATTGCGAGCCGTTGGCTCGCAATGAGGATGCTGATGTCAGCGCTTGCCGCGCATCATCGCGTCCACGCTCCATGGGCCGCCGCCCGCGCAGGCGAGATAAAGGCAGGCGAAGCAGAACAGAATGGCTGCATTGCCCCCGTTCAACAGCGGGATGAACACGGGGGTTGCACCCTTGAACATATGCCCCATGAAGTAGGCGAACGCCATCTGGCCCGACAGGATGAACGCCACCGGCCGTGTGAACAGCCCTAGCATCAGCAACGCGCCGCCCACCAGTTCGATCGCGCCGGCCGCGGTGATCAGCGGCGGGATATTCGCAAAATAGGGCAGCACCGGAAATTTCAGGATTTTGGCGACGCCATACTGAAACAGCAGCAATCCCGTCATGATGCGGAAGATGCTGAGCACCATCGGCTCAAAGCCCGCAAACGTCCTGTTCAACTTGTCCATGGTCTTCCCCCTCAAGCCTTTTTCATCGAAGCGTCGACGCTCCACGGTCCCGCACCTGCCGTCGCCAGATAGAGGCAGGCGAAGCAGTACAGGGCCGCCAGCGTGCCGCCGTTGATCAGCGGGTGAAAGCCTTTGGGAAAGTGGCCGATGAAATAGGCGAACGCCATCATGCCCGAGAGGATGAAAGCCACGGGACGCGTGCACAGGCCGATGATCAGCAGCGCGCCGCCGATCAGTTCGATGAAGCCGGCCGCGCCGATCAGCGACAGCGGCTTGACGGTGGCGTACATCGCGACGACGGGAAAGCCGAGGATTTTTCCCATGCCATGCTGAATGATCAGCAAGCCTGTAATGATGCGAAGCAGGCTCAGCGCCGTCGGTTGCCATTTCCCCAGTATCTTGTCGAATGCGTCCATGTCGTCTCCCCCAAAAGTCCAATGCGTTCAATTTGTATCGTGTCGGGACTTCGAGGGAAAGCTTGCCGCCGCAAGAAAT
>CALROE020000500.1:0-3896 GCA_943369715.1 Bradyrhizobium ivorense | reverse complement strand
CGTACGCGCCATGGCCAACGAGCCCTATCGGCTCAGCGCCCCATGGGCCAACAACCCCGGCTCCTATGACCTGATCTTCACCGTCATCAAGGACGGCAATGCCGACGTGCTGCCGCTCACGCTGATCATTCCGCCGGCCGATCCCAGCGGAAAGGCCGCAACGGCCTCCCTGTCGGACGTCGGCAACGGCATTCGGGAGCTGTCGACGCGCGCCGTCCCGATGACGCTGATGGCCGGCCTCGGAGGTTTCGCTGCGGGAATGGTCGTCATGATGTTGCTGCGGCGACGGCGCGGAGCTGCGACGATGCTGATCCTTGCCGGGATGTTCGCCACGTTCCCCGGCGGGGCGCGCGCCCATGACGGTGACGAGCACGACGCGCCGGCAATCGCCAATTCGACGGTGCGCGACCTGGCGCAGCGGCTGCCCGACGGTGGCGTTTTCGTGCCCAAGAGCGCGCAGCGGATCCTCGCCATCCGCACCATCCAAATCGAATCGGCGGCGCATCGCGCCGCGCTGGAATTGCCGGGCCGCATCATTCCCGATCCGAACGCCAGCGGATTCGTGCAGTCGTCGGTCGGAGGCCGGCTTTCGCCACCACCGAACGGCTTTCCGCGGCTGGGAACGCCGGTCCGGAAAGGCGATGTTCTCGCCTATGTGACGCCACCGCTGCAGGCCATCGACGCCTCCGACATGCGCCAGCGGCAGGGCGAACTCGACCAGCAGATCTCCATCGTGGAGCGCCGGCTGGCTCGCTACGAAACGCTGGTGCCGAGTGGCGCCATTGCCCGGACCCAGCTGGAGGACACCAGGACCGAGCTGCAAGGCCTGAAGGACAGGCGCGGCTCGCTCGACAGATCGCGCCGCGAACCGGAAGAATTGATCGCGCCGGTGGACGGCATCGTGGCCGAAGGCACCGTCGTCGCCGGGCAGATGGCGCTGTCCAACGCCGTCATCTTCCATATCGTCGACCCGACCCGGCTGTGGGTCGAGGCGCTCAGCTACGACTCGCTTCCGGGAGTCCAGGGTGCGGTGGCCCGACTGAGCAACGACCGCACCTATCCGCTCGCCTTCCGCGGCGCCGGCTTCGCCGGCCGCAATCAATCGATCCCGGTTCAGTTCGCGGTGCAGGGCGACGTCGCGGGCCTTCGCGCCGGCCAGTTCGTCACCGTGTTCGCCACCACGGAGGAGGAAAAGACCGGCTTCGCGGTTCCCCGCGCCGCGCTGGTGCGGAACGCCAACGGGCAGGATGTGGTCTACGAGCACGTCACGGCGGAACGGTTCGAGCCGCGCCCGGTGCGGGTCGAACCGCTCGACGGCGATCGTGTCTTCATCGCCACGGGGCTCGACGCGGGCAAGCGCCTCGTCGTCCAGGGCGCCGAGTTGCTCGGTCAGGTACGCTGAGGAGAACGATCGATGTTTCGCTTTCTCGTCACGCAATCCCTGCGCAATCGCCTGATGGTGCTGGCGGCCTCGGCCGTTCTGGTGCTGCTCGGAATCTTCAGCGCCAGCCGGCTCCCGGTCGACGTCTTTCCCGACCTCAACAAGCCGACCGTCACCATCATGACCGAGTCGGAAGGACTGGCGCCGCCGGAAGTCGAGCAGCTCGTCAGCTTTCCGATCGAAACCCAGATGAACGGCGTTCCCGGGGTGACCCGGGTGCGCTCGGTTTCCGGTGTCGGACTTTCGATCGTCTATGTCGAGTTCGACTGGGGTACCGACATCTATCGCAACCGCCAGCAGATCGCCGAGCGGCTTTCGCTGATCAGGTCCCAGTTGCCGCCCAACGTGGTGCCGCAGATGGGGCCGATCAGCTCGATCATGGGCCAGATCCTGCTGGTCGCGATGAGCAGCGACAAGGCGTCGGCGATGGAAGTGCGCGAGGCCGCCGACTTCACCGTGCGCCCGCGTCTGCTCTCGATCCCGGGCGTCGCTCAGGTCATCCCGATCGGGGGCGAGGTCCGCCAGTATCGCATTGCCCCGAATCCGCCGGCCTTGCGCAGCCTCGGCGTCACCTACGAGCAGGTCGAACAGGCACTGACCCAGTTCGGCGTCAACACCGGGGGCGGCTTCACCGACCAGCATGCGCGCGAATACCTGATCCGCAACATCGGACGAACCACCAATCTCGACGACCTTCGCAGCGTGGTGGTGGCGCAGGTCAATGGCGGGCCGGTGTTCCTGCGCCAGGTCGCGTCAGTCGAGTTCGCGCCCAGGGTGAAGCGCGGCGAGGCCGGTTACATGGGCAAGCCGGCCGTCATCGTCTCGGTCGAGAAGCAGCCCAACGTCGATACCATCGGGCTGACGCGCGAGATCGAACGGGTCCTGAAGGAAATCACGGCGTCGCTGCCGCAGGGCATCAAGGCCGACCAGATCGTGTTCCGCCAGGCCGACTTCATCGAAACGTCGATCCGCAACGTTCAGCAGGTGCTGATCGAAGCCGCCGTCGTCGTCGCCGCCGTGCTGTTCGCGTTTCTGCTGAACTGGCGGACCACCGTGATCTCGCTCACGGCGATCCCGGTCTCGGTGCTGGCCACGGCCACGATCTTCTACTTCGCCGGACTGTCCATCAACACCATGACGCTGGGCGGCATTGCCATCGCGCTCGGCGAGCTGGTCGACGACGCCGTGGTCGATGTCGAGAACATCTTCCGGCGGCTGCGCGAAAACCGCGCGCTGGAACATCCTCGACCGGCATTCGACGTGATCGTGTCGGCCTCGCAGGAAGTCAGGTCCGGCATCGTCTATGCGACGGCCATCATCGTGCTGGTGTTCGTGCCGCTGTTCGCGCTGTCGGGGATCGAGGGCCGGCTGTTCGCCCCGCTGGGCGAAGCCTACATCATTTCGATCCTCGCCAGCCTCCTGGTTTCGATCACGCTGACGCCTGTCATGGCTTACTACATGCTGCCTCACCTGAAACGCCTCGATCATGGCGACAGCGCCCTGGTGCGTCTGCTCAAGCGCGGCAACGCCGCGCTGCTCGAACGCGTCTTCAGGCATCAACGAGCGTTGATGGCCGTTATCCTGCTCGCCGTCACGATCGCCGGGACCGCCGCATTCCTGCTGCCGCGCGCTTTCCTGCCGCCCTTCAACGAGGGCACCCTGACCATCAACATGCTGTTCAATCCGGGCATCTCGCTCGCGGAATCCAATCGGGTCGGTCTGATTGCCGAGCGCATCATCATGGAGGTGCCCGAAGTCCAGACGGTCGGACGACGGACCGGGCGCGCCGAACTGGATGAACACGCCGAAGGCGTGCATTCCTCGGAATTCGACGTGAACCTCGTCAAATCATCGCGAACCAAGGTCGATGTGATCGCGGAGATCCGCTCGCGGCTCGCCGTGCTTCCGGCCTCGATCAATGTCGGCCAGCCGATCTCCCATCGGCTCGATCATCTGCTGTCCGGGGTCCGCGCCGAGGTGGCGCTGAAGATCTTCGGCGACGATCTGGATTTGCTGCGCGCCGCCGCGGAAGTCATCCGGGTGCGGCTGGCGGCCATTCCCGGGCTCGCCGATCTTCAGGTCGAGAAGCAGGTTCTGATCCCCCAGCTCGAAATCCGCGTCGATTACGGCCGCGCCGCGCTCTATGGCGTGCAGCCCGCGACCGTGGTCGAGCAACTCAGCCGGCTCTCGAACGGGCGGGTGGTGTCGCGTGTGGTCGACGGTTACCGCAGGTTCGATGTCACCATGCGGCTACCCGACAGGCTTCGGACCACGCAAAGACTGGGAGATCTGCTCATCGAAACCCCCTCGGGATGGATTCCGGCGAGGCAGCTTGCCGACATCAAGGAAACCGAGGGCCCGAACCAGATCCTGCGTGAGAACGGCCGCCGTCGCCTGGTGGTATTGGCCAACACCAGCGGCGGCGCCGACATGGCGAAGATCGTCGAATCGGTCA
>CALROE020000499.1:0-3900 GCA_943369715.1 Bradyrhizobium ivorense | reverse complement strand
ATATTCCCGCTGCTCCCAGTCCGACACCTCCGCCTGAAACCGCTCGATCTCGGCGTTCTTGATGTGGACATAGTAGTCGACGAATTCCGCGCCCAGCGCTTCGCGGAAGAACGGATCGTCCTTGAGTGCGAACACCGCTTCGCGCAGCGTCTTCGGCAGCAGTTCCGCCTTGGTCTCGTACGGCGTATCCGCCGACGGGCCGGGATCGAGCGCCCGGTCGACGCCATCGAGGCCGGAGAGAATCTGCGAGGCCATGTAGAGATAGGGATTGGCGGCGGGCTCGCCGATGCGATTTTCCAGCCTGGTCGCCGCATCACCCGCGCCGCCGAGCACGCGGATCATGACGCCGCGATTGTCGCGTCCCCAGATCGCGCGGTCCGGCGCCAGCGAATAGGAACGGTAGCGCTTGTAGCCGTTGATGGTCGGCGTCGTGAACACGGTCGAGGCGCGGGCGTGCCGCAGCAGCCCCGCGAGATAGGAGCGGCCGAACGGGCTCAGCACGTCGCCGCCGTCCCTGGCCATGAAGGCATTCTCGCCGCTGGCGCGCGAGACGATGGATTGATGCAGATGCCAGCCCGACGCGAACACATTTGGCAGTTTTGGCCGGCACATGAAGGTGGCATGAAAACCGTGGCGGCGGGCGATCTGCTTCACGGCGCTGCGAAACAGCACCATGTTGTCGGCGGGCTCGAGGCCTGATCGAGGCGCAAAGGTGAATTCGCACTGGCTCGGGCCGAATTCGACCTCGATCGAGCGCAAGGGAAGGCCGAGCGCCAGCACGTCGCGCCGGATGATTTCCAGCACCGGCTCCATCTGGTCGTAGCGCTGCTCGGTCAGATACTGATAGCCGTGCGACAGCAGGCTGACATCGGGCGGTGTCCCCGGCTGGCCCGCATGCTCCGGCGACATCTTTGCATCTTCGAGCTTGAAGATGTGGAATTCGACTTCCAGGCCCGCGACGAAGTCGTAGCCGCGCTTTGCGAGCCTGTCCAAAACGCCTCGATAGAGATTTCGCGTCGCGAACGGCACCGGCCGCCCGTCGGAAAAATGCAGATCGCACATCAGCCATCCCGTGCCCGGCGTCCACGGCAGCACCCGGAACGTGGTGGGATCGGCCACCATCAGCACGTCGGCGGCACCCTCCATCTCCTTCATGCCGAACCCGCCGCCTGATGTGAACACCGGAAACACCGTGCGGTGCGAGGTGTCCTTGGCGAGCATCGTGGTGGTGATCGAGCAGCCGTTTTCCAATGAGGCCAGCGCCTCGCTCGCCACCAGCGTCTTGCCGCGCAGGATGCCGTGCTGATCGGGAAACGACAGCCGGATCACCTCCAGCTTCTGGTCTTCGACGATTTTTCGAAGGCGGGTCGCCGCCTCTTTTTGCTCTTTCGACCAGAGCCCGTGACGCTCGACAAAACTCAATGCGTCACTCCTTCAGAGCCGGATTCGAACCAATGCATATTGTCGTCATTGCGAGCGAAGCGAAGCAATCCATTCTTTCTTTGCGCAGCAAGCTGGATTGCTTCGCTTCGCTCGCAATGACGAAAAGTCAAACCACCTTGAGATGCCGGACCTTGTCGGCGATCTCCTGCGGCACCGGCGCGGCCCATGGCGCGCTGCGGCGGCGCTTGACGTCGACTTCCATCCAGAAGGTTTCCCAGCCGCGCGTAGGCCCGATGCCGTCCATGGTGGCGGGACCCTGGATGCTGCGGGCATGGGCGTCGTCGAGGAACAGCATCGGCTTCTGGCCGCCCGCGACCTTCTCGATTTCCTGCCGCAGCAGCCGGCGATACTGCACGATCGCCTTGTCGGAGGTGCCGAGATGCTCGCGGGTGCGGTCCTGGATCGCGCCCATCGATTCCACCGCCCACTGGTCGTGCACGTTGATGTCGGCGCCCATGCCGGTGTAGGTCGCGGTTAACTGCTCGTGCGGGTCGAAACCGTAATCGTTGGTCTTGTTCTTGCGCGATTTATAATCGGGCAACTCGTAGAGTTCGAGCCGCTGGTCGCGCATCTTGTTCCTGTCGACCGGCGTCGAATAGGAGGTGAAGATCGCATACCAGTAGCAGTTTTCGTCATCGACCGGCACATGCCACTGCGTGATCGTCATCTCCGTGCTCATCGGAATGACAAAACCGTGCGGGAACAGCTGGTTGGTGACGCGGACATGGGTTCGCTCGTCGTCGAGCTCGCGCAGCGCGATCAGCCGCAGGCCATATTCGGTGTGCTCGACATTGATGATGGGCCGGTCATATTCGCGCAGGATTTTCGTCATCGGCATGTCGCTGCCGGCCGAGGCGCCGCGGAACTGCTTGCCGTAGGCGGCGGACGTATCCTCGTCCTCGAAGAAGCGATGCAGGAATGAGGCATGCGCCGGGTCGATGCCGACCTCCAGCGCCTGCAGCCAGTTGCAGTTGATGTGGCCCTTGAACGCGAAAGTGTGGCTGTCCGGCGCGACAAAACAGTCGATCTCCGGAAACGCCGGCGGTTCACCTTCGCCGAGATACGCCCACAGGATTCCGCTTTTCTCGATCACCGGATAGGCGCGTTGCGCGACGTTCTTGCACAACGGCGAATCCTTCGGCTCGGCCGGCGTCTCCAGGCACTTGCCCGCGACGTCGAACAGCCAGCCATGGAAGGCGCAGCGCAACCCGCCGTTTTCCAGCCGGCCGAACGCGAGGTCGGCGCCGCGATGCGCGCAATGCCGATCCATCAGGCCGTAGCGGCCGTCCTCGTCACGAAACAGCACCAGATCCTCGCCGAGCAGTTTTACGGGCCGCACCGGCCGGGGTCCGGTCAACTCGTCCACCAGCGCCGCCGGTTGCCAGTAATTCCGCATCAACTTGCCGCACGGATCCTTCGGCCCGGTGCGGGTGATCAGGTCGTTCTGTTCCTGGCTCATCATGGCGGTAGTCTCCGGCCTGACCACGCAGGCTGAATATCGTTTGGAATCAAGTTACTAGGCTTGCCATGCGAGGCAAGCGGATTCCTTCGCCAACAGGCCTCATCGCAAGGCAGAGTTAAGCGTCGAGTCCAAAATGGCCAACAATTTCCCGCGCGGTCGCCTCGGCCGGTCTCAGTCCAGTATCCAGCGTGAGGCAATCGGCGCGCGGCACCGCCGTGAAGTTGTAGGTGTCGAACTCCTTGATCAGGCTTGCCGCCGAGGTCATCTTGCGCCGCTCCACCCGGTCGGGATTGCCCACCCGGCGCGCGGCTTCCTCTATTGAGCAATGCAGGAACACCGGCAGCAATTCGCCGCCATGCTGCCGCATCACCTCCTCGAATTTTTCAAACTGGGGCAGGTCGATCGGATCGGCATAACAAGAGGTGGTGACCACCAGCGCCACGCCGTGCTCCGCCGCGATGTCGAGCGCCGCATATCGGGTGGCATGGACCAGCTCCCAGAACCCGGGCGCACCGAAGTCGAACAGGGTGCGCGCGAGGTCAATCGCCGCGTGATTGTCGAACAGCCGCCCTGGCAGTAACTGGAGCAGCGCTTTTGCCACGGTCAGTTTACCTGATGCAGGCGCGCCGTGGAGGAAGAGCAGTTTCATGCGGGATGAATATCGCGAATGGCGGGAGAGCGCGAGTTCATCCCCGCGCGAACATTTTCGCTTCGCTCTGCAGCACCGGCGCCACCGCGTCGACCAGCCGCGCTGCGGCGGCATCCACGCTGAGACCTGACGTGTCGACCACCGCGTTGGCGCGGGCATAAAGCGGCTCGCGGCTGAGCAAAATGGTGCGCAATTCCGCCATCGCCGAGCGGTCGTCCGCCATCGGGCGCAAATCGCCCTGGCCGCGCACCCGCGCCATGTGCTCTTCCGGGCGGGCCTTCAGCCAGATGGTGTAGAACGACTGCAGGATCAGGTCGAAGGTCAGCGGCTCCGAGACGATGCCGCC
>CALROE020000498.1:0-3902 GCA_943369715.1 Bradyrhizobium ivorense | reverse complement strand
GCCGTGGCCTTTCGCCGGATGCGAAGCCGGGTATGGTCCCCCTCTTGAAGGGGAGACTATTTCCATGCTGGACCGGCGCCAGAACGCACGCGACAAGGTGATTTACGGCGGCGTCGCCGAGAGCGGCGGCGCGACACGCGACTGCGTGGTGCGCAATATCTCCGAAAACGGCGCCAGCCTGGAGTTCAGCAACGTCATCAAGCTGCCAAGGGAACAGATGTCGCTGAAGATCGCCCGAAAGGGCCAATCCTTCCTGGCCAAGGTGATCTGGTGGCGCGATAATTTTGTCGGCGTCGCCTTCCGCGCGGAAGCTCCTCTCGAACTGCCGGTCTCCGATCTCGAGGAACGGCTGCGCAAGAGCGAAAAGAAAAAGCGCCAGCTGCAGCGCCGCATCAAGCAGCTGATCGGCGAAGGCTGACCAGTCCGCGCGCCACGCACTTGATCCATCAAAAAAGCCGGCGGTCTCGCGACACGCCGGCTTTCTGATTCTGATCCTGGCAGCTCACACTTTTACCAGCGGGCCTCGTGAGGCCGGGCCGCTTGACCCACCGCCGGGGCCGCTGGATTTCGGCTTGCGCGGCACGCTGCGCTTGCGCGCGCCGGGCAGTTTTTCCGGCTTCGGCGTCACCGGTCCCTCGACATATTCGAAGCCGATCTTTTCGGCCGTCGCATCCGCGGATGCCTCGTCCTTGACCAGCACGACGCGAACATGGCCGCCGCCCTTGAGCTTGCCGAACAGCACCTCGTCCGCCAGCGGCTTCTTGATGTGTTCCTGGATCACCCGCGCCATGGGCCGTGCGCCCATCTGCTCGTCATAACCATGCTTGATCAGCCAGGCCTTGGCCGGCTCCGACAACTCGATGGTGACGTCGCGGTCGGCCAGCTGCGCCTCGAGCTGCAACACGAACTTCTCCACCACCATGCCGATCACGTCGGGATTGAGATGTGCGAACGAGACGATGGCGTCGAGCCGGTTGCGGAATTCGGGTGCGAACTGGCGATTGATCGCCTCGTGATCGTCGCCCTCCCGCTTGTTGCGCGTGAAGCCGAACGCCTGACGCGCCAGATCGGCGGCGCCGGCATTGGTCGTCATGATCAGGATCACGTTGCGAAAATTGACCTGCTTGCCGTTGTGGTCGGTGAGCCGGCCGTGATCCATGATCTGCAGCAGCACGTTGTAGAGATCCGGATGCGCCTTCTCGATTTCGTCCAGCAGCACCACGCAGTGCGGATGCTGGTCGACGCCGTCGGTCAGAAGCCCGCCCTGGTCGAAGCCGACATAGCCCGGAGGCGCGCCGATCAGGCGCGACACCGTGTGCCGCTCCATATATTCGGACATGTCGAAGCGGATCAGTTCGACGCCGAGCGAGGCCGCGAGCTGTTTTGCGACCTCGGTCTTGCCGACGCCGGTCGGGCCGGAGAACAGGTAGGAGCCGATCGGTTTTTCCGGCTCGCGCAGGCCGGCGCGCGACAGCTTGATCGATGCGGAAAGCGCCTCGATCGCCTTGTCCTGACCGAACACCACGCGCTTCAAGGTCTGCTCCAGGTGCTTGAGCACCTCGGCGTCGTCCTTCGACACGCTCTTGGGCGGTATCCGCGCCATGGTCGCGATCGTGGTCTCGATTTCCTTGATACCGATGGTCTTCTTGCGCTTGTTCTCGGCCACCAGCATCTGCGCCGCGCCCGACTCGTCGATCACGTCGATCGCCTTGTCCGGCAGCTTGCGGTCGTGGATGTAGCGCGACGACAGCTGCACCGCGGCCTCGATTGCCTCGTTGGTGTATTTCAGCCGGTGATAGTCCTCGAAATAGGGTTTTAGCCCCTTCAGGATCGCGATGGCGTCTTCCACCGTCGGCTCGTTGACGTCGATCTTCTGGAACCGGCGCACCAGCGCGCGATCCTTCTCGAAGTGCTGGCGGTATTCCTTGTAGGTGGTCGAGCCCATGCAGCGGATGGTGCCGGATGCCAGCGCGGGCTTCAGCAGATTGGAGGCATCCATCGCGCCGCCGGAGGTGGCCCCCGCCCCGATCACGGTGTGGATTTCATCGATGAACAGGATGGCGTTGGGATGGGCCTCCAGTTCCTTCAGCACCTGCTTCAGGCGCTCCTCGAAGTCGCCGCGATACCGGGTGCCCGCGAGCAGCGTGCCCATGTCGAGCGAGAACACCGTGGCCGCCGCCAGCACTTCCGGCACTTCGCTGTCGACGATGCGTTTTGCCAATCCTTCGGCGATCGCGGTCTTGCCGACACCAGCTTCGCCGACGAACAGCGGATTGTTCTTCTGGCGCCGGCACAGCACCTGAATCGCGCGGTTGATCTCGACGTTGCGGCCGATCACCGGATCGATCTTGCCGTCACGCGCCTTCTTGTTGAGGTTGACGCAGTAGGTATCGAGCGCCTCGCCCTTCTTCTTGGAGACCTCGTTGCCCTTGGTCTCGGTCTCCTCATCGACGCCGCGCACCGGGCGGGCTTCGGAGACCCCGGGCCGCTTGGCGATGCCGTGGCTGATGTAGTTGACCGCGTCGTAGCGGGTCATGTCCTGCTCCTGCAGGAAATAAGCGGCATGGCTCTCGCGCTCCGCGAAGATCGCGATCAGCACGTTGGCGCCGGTCACCTCCTCGCGGCCGGAAGACTGCACGTGGATCACCGCGCGCTGGATGACGCGCTGGAAGCCCGCGGTGGGCTTGGCGTCGTCGGCGCCGTCGGTGACCAGATTCTCGAATTCGGTTTCGAGATAATTGACCAGGCTGGTGCGCAGCTTGTCGAGGTCGACGCTGCAGGCTCGCATCACGGCGGCGGCGTCGGAATCATCGATCAGCGACAGCAGCAGGTGCTCCAGCGTCGCATATTGATGATGCCGCTCGTTCGCAATCGCCAGCGCGCGATGCAGGGATTGTTCTAGGCTCTGGGAAAAAGTTGGCATTCGCGTCCTCTATGGCCCCCGCCATCATGATCGTCGTTTCCGGGTCAGGCAACAACAACCTTTGTCATATAGTTACGTCCGATCATGGCGAAAGGCCGGTTCCGCAAGAGTGCTTCCAACTCCCTGGGGCATGCGAATCACCTGTCCGGCCGATGGCAGGTGCCGGACGCCCTGATCAAAGCAAAACCCGTTCCCATTTGGCGGATTTCGCAGGGCGTTACTTCTTTTCCATCACGCATTGCAGGGGATGCTGGTGCTTGCGCGCAAAATCCATCACCTGCGTCACCTTGGTCTCGGCGATTTCGTAGGTGAACACCCCGCACTCCCCGATTCCATGGTGATGGACGTGGAGCATGATCTTTGTCGCGGCTTCGGCATCCTTCTGGAAGAACTTCTCCAGGACATGAACGACGAACTCCATCGGCGTGTAATCGTCGTTCAGGATCAGCACACGATAGAGATTCGGGCGTTTGGTCTTGGGCTTGACCTTGGCGATCACCGATGTGGTCGGACCCGTCCCCCCGGCATTGCTCTCATCATTGCCCATTCGGGGAGCAGATGCGGCGACGGGGGACACGGCGGAACGGTCAAATCTGGAAGTTAATTGCGGCATGGCACAGGCGTTCGAAATCCCCACGGGAAACCGGACCACGCGACCAGGGACGCCTCAGGCGACGCGCTCCTCGCGGAGCCATCCAGCTCCTTGCGGAGCCAGCCAATGAGTTCCCAGACACGTTTCCAGATCGCCGCTCCCGGGCGGCTCGACCCCACCAGCTGGATCGATAGCTCTGAATATGGGACCGGCTTCGGCCCGCCGCAAGCGTACTGATCCCGAGCTAGATCTCAAGCCAGTTGCGACCTGCCGCGGGGCCGATTCCCAGCCCGGCGATCCCCGCAAGGTTAATCAATTCCATCGGGTTTGACAAAGCCGGCCCACCGGTCATTTAGCGGGCATTGACGATAGCGAGCACTTCTGGCG
>CALROE020000497.1:0-3902 GCA_943369715.1 Bradyrhizobium ivorense | reverse complement strand
CTACACGGTCGACGAGCACCTGCTGCGCTGCGTCGGCTATTTGCAGGACATCGAGCGCGGCGGCAACGACGAGTTCACCGTCGCCAGCGACCTGATGCGCAAGATCCAGCCCGAGCACCGCGCGGTGATCTACATCACCACGCTGCTGCACGACATCGCCAAGGGCCGGCCCGAGGATCACTCGATCGCCGGCGCCAAGGTGGCGCGGCGGCTGTGCCCGCGGCTCGGCTTCAGCGCCGCCGATACCGAACTGATCGCCTGGCTGATCGAGCAGCATCTGACGATGTCCACGGTGGCGCAGTCGCGCGACCTCTCCGACCGCAAGACCATCGAGAATTTCGCCGCCGTCGTGCAGTCGGTCGAGCAGATGAAGCTCTTGACCATCCTGACCACCGCGGACATCCGCGGCGTCGGGCCGGGTGTGTGGAACGGCTGGAAGGCGCAGCTCCTGCGCACGCTGTATTATGAAACCGAACCGGTGCTGACCGGCGGCTTCTCGGAAGTGAACCGCGCGCAGCGCATCGCGGTGGCGCAATCGGAATTCCGCTCCGCCTTCACCGAATGGCCGGAAGCCGAACTCAACGCCTATATCGGGCGGCACTATCCGGCCTACTGGCTCAAGGTCGAGCTGGCGCGCAAGATCCGCCATGCCCGTTTCCTGAAGGCCAGCGAGCAGGCCGGCCACAAGCTCGCGATCAATGTCGGCTTCGACGAGGCGCGCGGCGTCACCGAACTGACCATTTTCGCCGGCGATCATCCCTGGCTATTGTCGATCATCGCCGGCGCCTGCGCTTCGGCGGGCGCCAATATCGTCGATGCCCAGATCTACACCACCACCGACGGCCGCGCGCTCGACACCATCGCGATATCGAGGGAATACGACCGCGACGAGGACGAGGGACGCCGCGCGACCCGGATCGGCGAAATGATCGAGGACGTGCTGGAAGGCAAATTGCGGCTGCCCGAAGTGGTGGCGCGCCGCGCCGCCGGACGCAAGGCGCGCCCCTTCGTGGTCGAGCCGGAGGTCACCATCAACAACCAGTGGTCGGACCGCTACACCGTGATCGAAGTGTCCGGCCTCGACCGGCCGGGCCTGTTGTACCAGCTGACCACGGCGATCTCGAAGCTCAATCTCAACATCGCCTCGGCCCATGTCGCGACCTTCGGCGAGCGCGCCCGCGACGTGTTCTATGTCACCGACCTGCTCGGCGCCCAGATCAACGCGCCGACGCGGCAAGCCGCGATCAAGAGCGCGCTGATCCATCTGCTCGCCAATGAAGAGAGCGTGGCGCAGCCCGCGGCGTGAGACAGGCAGACCCTCATGGTGAGGAGCGCGTCTTCGCGCGTCTCGGACCATGAGAGCCCCGGTGCTGCCCATCCTTCGCGACGCCGCGCCAAGAGCGCGGCTCCTCAGAGTCTGACTCAAAAAGCCGCCAATGAAACAGGGCTTCTTGGCGAGGCTCGTCATGCCCGGGCTTGTCCCGGCCATCCACGTCTTGGCTTCACTTGAGCAAGAACGACGTGGAGGGCCGGGACGAGCCCGGCCATGACGAAAAAGGGATTCATTCTCAAGCTGTTAGAAGTACCTGAAGATGCTGGACGCATTTTCGGTCAGGCTCTCACGATGCGACACGAAGGCAGACACCTCGCGAACTATGTCCGCCGGTGGATCTGGGTCCCGGCTCGGAGGCCGGGACGACGGCTGTGATGGAGCTACGCCGCGCGGATGTTCGCCATGAAGCGGTCGAGCTCTTCGCGCAGCCGTGCGCTTTCGCTCGACAGGGTTCTCGCCGAGTTCAGCACTTCCTCGGAAGCGGAGCCGGTTTCGGTGGCGCCGCGATTGACCTGCATGATGTCGGCGGCCGCCTGCTGGGTACCCTGCGCGACGTTCTGGACGCTGCGCGAGATTTCCTGGGTGGCCAAGCTTTGCTGCTCCACGGCGCTGGCGATCGATGCGGCGATGTCCGAGATCTGGCCGATGGTACCGCCGATTTCCTTGATCGCGGCCACCGATTCCTGGGTCGCGCCCTGCATGCCCAGGATGTGCGACGAAATCTCGTCGGTCGCCTTGGCGGTCTGGCTGGCGAGCGATTTGACTTCGGAGGCGACGACGGCGAAGCCGCGGCCGGCTTCGCCGGCGCGGGCGGCCTCGATGGTGGCGTTCAGCGCCAGCAGATTGGTCTGCTCGGCGATCGCCGTGATCAGCTTGACCACATCGCCGATCTCCTGGGCCGCGCGTGACAGCTTGCCGATGCGGCCGTCGGTCTGCTGGGCCTGGGTCACCGCCGCGTCCGCGATCTGGTTGGATTCGCGCACCCGCCGTCCGATCTCGTCGACGGAGGCGGAAAGCTCCTCGGTCGCCGTGGCGACCGATTGCATGTTGCTGGAGGCTTCTTCCGAGGCGCCGGCGACCTGGCTCGACAGGCTCTGGGTGGTTTCGGCGGTGCGCGTCAGCGTCCCGGCCGCGGATTCGAGCTGCACCGCCGAGGCCGAAACGTTCGAGACGATGGCGCCCACGGCAGTTTCGAAGTCGTCGGCGAAGCGAATGAGTTCGGTGCGGCGCGCAGCACTACTCGCCTTGTTCTGCGCATCATGGGCCGCGGCATCGCGCTCGGCCTTGGCGATGGCCTGCAGCTTGAATTCCTCCACCGCGCCCGCCATCTCGCCGAGTTCATCCTTGCGCCCGAGGCCGGGCAGCACGACGTCGAAATTGCCGCCGGCGAGTTCGCGCATGGCCTTGCACATCGCCGTCATCGGCTTGGCAATTCCCCTGCCCAGCAACAGCGCCCATACCCCGCCGAGCAGGAAGCCGCCGGCCGCCAGCATCAGGATCAGGCGCTCGGTCTCGCCGATCAGCGCGTTGGTGCCGGATTCCAGTCGTTGCTGATCGGATACCAGGTCCGCCTTCAAGGTGGCTGCGCCCTGCATGATCGCCGTCGCCGACTCCGTCATCTTTGCGGCTTGTTCGCCGATCGATTTCGAATTCTCGATCAGCTTGGTCAGGGCCTGCTTGTATTCGCCGAGCAGCGCAGCAGCTTCCTTGAGGCCTTCGACGATCTTTTCGTTACTCGACAATATCGCGGCGAGCGAGTTGTCGACGAATCTGAGCCGCGCCAGCGCGCTGGTCGCGGTCGTCTGGTCGGAATTGACGATGAATGTGTTGGCGAGCGCCGTCACCGCCTGGAATTGATCGGTTACCACCTTGGCGCCGAACTGGATCGATTGCTGTTCCGAATCGTCGGCGTTGCTGGGAAGATCGTCCAGCTTGTAGCGCAGCATATTGCCGCTGCGCATCAGCTGGTTCTGCGTCAGCAATGCGCTGTCCTGCTTGATCCTGAGAATCTCGGCGAAGACCTTGCTGAAATTCTGGAATTCCTGGCCGAGCCGCCCGATCTGATCGCGCCGCGGCGGGTTGGTCGCGCCCTTCATCGACTGGTCGATGGCGTCCTTCAGGCCGGCCTCGGCGGCCAGCGCCGCCTTGCCGTCCTCTTCCTTGCCGGTCACCACGAAGTAGCGCGCCTGCGACCGGTACGAGATCAGCTCGCGGTCGATATTGCGCGCCAGATCGGCTTCCGACACGCTGGTGCGGTAGGAGGAGACGCCCGCTGCGACGCGCTCGAAACCGAGATAGGCAATGCCCATGCTGGCGGCCGAAATGGCGAGCGTGACGGCAAAGCCGAGGATGATCTTGGCGCGAAGCCGCAAGGTCGGGAGTTTTGACGCTATCGAGGTCGATCCGGCACGTTCAGACATTCCCACCGCAAAACCCCCATCGTCTCATCCCAAAAAGGCCGGGATCGGGAGCGCGAGTTCCCGATCCCGTGCTGAAAACTAGGGCAGAATGGATAAAGGGCAGTAAATTTGGGGCGAATTGACCGGACGTGGAGTGGCTTTGTAGCCCG
>CALROE020000496.1:0-3905 GCA_943369715.1 Bradyrhizobium ivorense | reverse complement strand
TCCCACCGTGATCGCCAGCTTGAACGCCGCGACCGGGCCGAGTTTCTCGCGCACCAGCGCCACGATTTCCTTTTCGATCACGGCATGGCTGCGGGTCACGCCGGCCTTCAGCACCAGGAAGCCGCAGGGCACCTCGCCCTTGATGGCGTCCTTGATGCCGAGCACCGCGCATTCGGCGACGTCGGGATGTGCGGCCAGAATCTCTTCCATGCCGCCGGTGGAGAGCCGGTGACCGGCGACGTTGATGATGTCGTCGGTGCGGCCCATCACGAAGACATAGCCGTCCTCATCGATGTAGCCGGCGTCGGAGGTTTTGTAATAGCCGGGGAATTCGTTGAAATAGGCTTCCTTGCAACGCTCGTCCTGCTCCCACAGCGTCGGCAGGCAGCCCGGCGGCATCGGCAGTTTGATGACGATCGAGCCCATGGTGCCCGCCGGCAAGGGTTTTGACGCTTCGTCGACCACCTCGACCTGATAGCCCGGCATCGGCACCGTCGGCGAGCCGTGCTTGACCGGCAGCATCCCGAGGCCGACCGGATTGCCGGCGATGCACCAGCCGGTTTCGGTCTGCCACCAGTGGTCGATCACCGGCACCTTCAATTGCTGCTCCGCCCATTCCACCGTCGGCGGGTCGGCGCGCTCGCCGGCCAGGAACAGCGTGCGGAATTTTGAAAGGTCATACTGCCGGATGAACTTGCCGTCCGGGTCTTCCTTCCTGATGGCGCGGAACGCGGTCGGCGCGGTGAACAGCGCCACCGCCTTGTGCTCGCTAATGACGCGCCAGAACGCGCCGGCATCCGGGGTGCCGATCGGCTTGCCCTCATACATGATCGAGGTCGCGCCGTGCAGCAGCGGGCCGTAGATGATGTAGCTGTGGCCGACCACCCAGCCGATATCGGAGCCGCACCACCAGACCTCGCCCGGCTTGACGCCGTAGAGGTTGAACATCGACCATTTCAGCGCGACCAGATGCCCGCCATTGTCGCGCACCACGCCCTTGGGTTTGCCTGTCGTGCCGGAGGTATAGAGAATATAGAGCGGATCGGTCGCCAGTACCGGCACGCAGTCCGCGGACTTCTTCGCGGCGATGGCTTTGGCCCGCAGCCCGGCCCAGTCGTGATCGCGGCCGGCAACGAGATCGCAGCCGTGCTGCGGCCGCTGCAGGATGATGCAGGTCTCGGGCTTCACGCCGGACAGCCTTATCGCTTCGTCGAGCAGCGGCTTGTACTGCACGATGCGGCCGGGCTCGAGCCCGCAGCTTGCCGAAAACATCAGCTTCGGCTTGGCGTCCTCGATCCGGGTGGCGAGTTCTTTCGCGGCGAAACCGCCGAACACCACGGAATGCACCGCGCCGATCCGCGCGCAGGCCAGCATCGCCACCATGGCTTCCGGCACCATCGGCATATAGAGGATGACGCGGTCGCCCTTGGTCACCCCGAAATCCTGCATGATGGCGGCCAGCGTCTTCACCTCATGCAGCATCTCGGCATAGGTGAATTTGGTGATGGCGCTCGTTCCCGAAGAACTCGCCAGCGGCGAATCATGGATCAACGCCAGCTGATCGGCGCGACCGTTCGCGACATGGCGGTCGAGCGCGTTGTAGCAGGTGTTGACCACGGCGCCGGCGAACCAGCGGCCGTAAAGCCCCATGGCGGGGTCGAACACCTTCTTCGCCGGCTCGATCCAGTCGATCTCGCGCGCCACCTCGCCCCAAAAACCCTCGGGATCCCGCAGCGAGCGGGCATGGACCTCGTGGTAGCGGCTGGTGTTCTGGATGTTCATGGCGTCGCTCCCGGCTAACTTCAGTCTGGTGTCTCACTCAGGAAACAAGACGTGGATGGCCGGGATAAGCCCGGCCATGACCGAGATCAAATCCGGTCATTTTCTTTTGCGGCATTGTCACCGGATGACCCGACAATTCAAGGCGAAAACGCTGCGAGATTCGACTAACCGATGTTCGTCGGGTCGACTGGCCTAGTATCCGTCGACCCCCACTATCTGCTGCAGCCGTTCCTTCATGGCCTTGCGCAGATCGTAACCCGGCTTTCCGAAGCTCGCATTGCGGCGGGCGATGAATTGGTCCTGCTTGCGCTGCAGGGCACGGACGGCGCGCGGGCCGACCTTGGCGGCGTCGCGCATCACCAGGGCATGCACGCCATCGATCTCGCGGTCGAGATCGGCCAGTTCCGGACTGGCGCAGATCGCCTTCTCCACCGGACGTTTGGCGGTGGCGCAGTTGAAGCTCGGCTTGTTGGCGACCGCTATCAGCACGCTCAGGCGCTCCAGTTCCTGCGCCAGCGATTTGTAATTGGCCTTGGCCGCCGCGTGGTCCGGGTTCAGCTTGATCGCGGAAGCGAAATCGGCCAGCGCGCGGCGGCGGTCGCCCTTCTTGCGCCAGAGTTCGCCACGCGTGTTGAACATCTCCGTCAGGGTCGGATCAAGCCGCAGCGCCGTGTCGTAATCGCTGAGCGCGTTGTCGACCATGCCCTTGCGCTCATGGGCACCGCCGCGCGCGACCAGCGCCTTGATGCGGTCCGGCTTCGTCGTTCTGGCGCTGTCGATCAGCACGCCGCAAGCGGCGATGATCCTGTCGGCGTCGTTGGCTGTCGCTGCCGCGACGCACGGCGCCGGATCCACCTCCGGATCGGTGGACGGCTTGGCCCCGGTGGCGAAGGCGCCCTGGAGCGAAGCCACCGACAGCACAAAAGCAACGGCCACGTCGCGGATCAGGACTGCAGGACGAAGTCGCATCGATCTACCCGGCAAAGAACCTTCAATATGGGAGAGATTTGCGTCCGGCAAGTGCCGCGCAAACCGGACTGCGGCGGAATTGCGTTGCGGCCGGCATCCGGCGGCGCATGCCTGCCGCGACATTTTTTCTCGAATTTTCTTGAACCAACTGCCGATCCCGGAGACTCATCTATTCGCATTTTGGAGACTGAATTCCCCCATGACGATTTTAACCGACGACCAGCGCACTCATGTGAGCGCAACCTCCCACCCGCAATACTTCTACTTCTATATGGCGCTGTCCTGCATCGCCGTCGCCTTCCTCGGCTTCGCACCGACCTACTTCGTGCCGATGGCAGCGGGAAAATTTCCGCCGATGCCGGCGGTGCATTTTCACGGCCTGCTGTTCTTCGCCTGGACGCTGTATTTCGCGTTCCAGAGCTGGCTCGCCGCCTCCGGCCAGGTGATGCGGCACCGGACCATCGGCATGATCGGCGTGTCGCTGGCGACCGCGATGACGCTCTCCGGCTTCCTGGTGGCGGTCAACGCGATGCAGCGCTCCGCCGCCATCGGCATGACCGGCGAAGGCATCACGTTCGCGATCGTGCCGCTCAGCGGCGTGCTGTTTTTCGCCGTCGTGTTTACGCTGGCGATCGGCTATATCAGGCGAAAGGAGATTCACAAGCGCCTGATGCTGCTGGCCAGCATCTCGCTGCTCGACGCCGCGGTGGCGCGCTGGTTCCTGACCTTCCTGGCGCCACCGGGCGCCATCGGCCCGCCGCCGGTGCCGGTCACCATCCCGCCGGCTTTCGTCGCCTATCTCCTGCTGGTGGCCGCGATCGTCTATGACTGGCGGACCAACGGGCGTCCGCATCCGGTCTATGTCTATGGCGGCATCGCGCTGATCGCCATGAAACTCCTGAACTGGCCGATCAGCACCACCGCGGCATGGCATTCGCTGGCGGGCGGAATCCTGGCGATGGCGCAGTAGCGCGAGACGCCGGACTGACCACGAACTGTCGTCCCTGGACGCAGGGACGACGAGGGAGTTGTTGCCGCGCCTAACTCCCCGCCTTCACGGTAATCCCGCCATCGACGATCAATTCCAGGCCGGTGACGTATTTCGATTCGTCGGAGGCGAGGAACAGCGCGGCGTTGGCGACGTCCCAGGCGTC
>CALROE020000495.1:0-3920 GCA_943369715.1 Bradyrhizobium ivorense | reverse complement strand
GATGCGATCGGCAAGGCCGGCTACGGCGCAGTGTGGCGCGGCCAGAAAACCTGGAACGGCGTCGCCATCCTGGCCCGCAAGGCCGATCCGGTGCTGATCCGCACCGCCCTGCCCGGCGATGCCGACGACCGGGAAGCGCGCTACATCGAAGCCGCCGTCAACGGCATCGTCGTCACCAGCATCTATCTGCCGAACGGCAATCCGCAGCCGGGGCCGAAATTCGACACCAAGCTCGACTGGTTCAGGCGGCTCAGGCTGCACGCCGCGAAATTCATCAAGCAGGACATTCCGGTGGTGCTGGCGGGCGACTACAATGTCGCGCCCACGCCCCTCGATATCTATCCGACCAGATCGTGGGACAACGACGCGCTGATCCAGCCGAAAAGCCGCGCCGCGTTCAGGCAACTGATGGCGCAGGGCTGGTGCGACGCGCTCCGCGAACTGCATCCGGAAGAGCCGATGTTCACGTTCTGGGACTACAAGCGCAACCGCTGGCCGCGCGATGCCGGCCTGCGGCTCGATCATCTGCTCCTCAGTCCCGCGGTCGCGCCGCGTTTGATCAAGGCCGGCGTCGCCCGCAAGCTGCGCGGTGAGGAAGGCGCCAGCGACCACGCGCCGGCGTGGATCGCGCTGCGCTAGAGCGCGATGGAATTAGGTTGCTGGAGCGGCCACCGGAATTCACCTCTCCCTTCGGGAGAGGTCGGCGCGTAGCGCCGGGTGAGGGGTTACGGCCTCTCGCTGGGGCCAGCACCCCCTCACCCGATTTGCTGCGCAAATCGACCTCTCCCCGCTGGGGAGAGGTAAGCAGAATCCGCGCACGACCGATTCAACCAAAAGCCATCTCGCGCTAGGCGCCGGGACCTCTGACTGGAAACGGCTTTTTCCGTCGGGTGGTCACACAGAGCCATTTCAGCTCTAATGAATCGGTCCGCGAACGCATTCTTCAAGGAGAAGTCACGCCATGGCGATCTATGAACTGCGCACTTACACCCTCTACGTCGGCAAGATGGCCGAAGCCGTGAAGCTGTACCAGGAGATCGGATTTCCGGCGATGCAGAAGGGCGAGCACGACAGGAAGCTGATCGGCTACTTCCAGAGTGACGTCGGCACCATCAACCAGATCGTGCATCTGTGGAAATTCAACGACGACGCCGATCGCCGCGAATCATGGAAATTGCTGTTCGCCAATCCCGAATTCATGAACTTCGCCGGAAAATTCCGGCCGCTGGTCATGACGCAGGAGGTCAAGCTGCTGCTCGCGGCGCCCTGGGGACCGCATCCGTAGACGCCGTAGCCCCGATGGAGCCAGCGGTCGCGCGAATGCGCGCCCGATGGCGCAATCCGGGATCGCGATACGGATGAGCCAATCCCGGATTGCGCTGCGCTCCATCCGGGCTACGCTTGGGCCGCATGGTTCGATATGCGGCGAAGACGCCGCTCCTCGTCGCGGAGCCACCCCTTGAACTTCCTCTTCGTCCTCGTGGTCGGGCTCGCCGCCGGCACTATTTCCGGCATCGTCGGCACGGGGTCGTCGATCATGCTGATGCCGGTGCTGGTCTATCAATACGGGCCGCAGCAGGCGGTGCCGATCATGGCGGTCGCGGCCGTGATGGCCAATCTGTCGCGCATCCTGGCCTGGTGGCGCGAGGTCGACTGGCGTGCCTGCGCCGCCTACTCCGTGACCGGCATTCCGGCGGCGGCGCTGGGCGCGCGCACGCTGCTGGTGCTGCCGCCGCACGCGGTGGATATTTCGATCGGGCTGTTCCTGATCGCGATGGTGCCGGTGCGGCACTGGCTCGCCCGCTACCAGCTGAAAGTGTCGCTCTGGCACCTCGCCATCGGCGGCGCCGTGATCGGCTACATTACCGGCATCGTGGTGTCGACCGGGCCCTTGAGCGTGCCGCTGTTCCTGTTCTATGGGCTGACGAAAGGCGCGTTTCTCGCCACCGAAGCCGCGAGTTCGCTCGGATTGTATGTCAGCAAATCCCTGACTTTCCGGCAGTTCGGCGCGCTGTCATCGGATGTCGCGCTGAAGGGCCTGATCGCCGGTTCGTCGCTGATGGCGGGCGCCTTCATCGCCCGGCGTTTTGTATTGCGGCTCGAGCCGGACGTGTTTCGGCTTGTCATGGATGGTATCATGCTGGCGGCCGGGGCCGCGATGCTGTTCAACGCGTTGATCGGCACATGATCCCGCGGCGGAATCAGGAGTGAATGGTGTGAGCGTATTGGCGGATACCAGCGACATTCCCGACTCCCGCGGCGCCCCGGTTGAACGAACCGAGGTTCAGGCCACCTTGAAATTCGCCGAGGCGGCCCTGGCCGACAGCAAGCGTGAGGGCCTGCTGCTGGCCGTCCGCGCCCGCTGGGTCGCGCTGGCGGTGACTGCCGTCACCCTGCCGATCATCAACCCGAACTGGGAAGTGCTCTATTACGTCGTGATGCTGGGCCTGTTTGCCGTGATCGGCTGGGCTCAGCTCAAGCTCGGCAGGACCGCCGGCCGGTCGAGCGCGGAGCTGTTTCTGATGTTTTGCGATCTGGCGCTGCTGACCTTCCTCAGTGTCGTGCCCAATCCCTGGAGCACCGTGAACTGGCCGCTGGCCATGCAGTTCCGGTTCGACAGCTTCATCTACTTCTTCATTTTCCTGGCCACCGCGACGATGGCCTATTCGTGGCGCACCGTGGTGGCGATGGGCGTCTGGACATCGGCTTTGTGGGTGGCCGCCGTCACCTGGGTTTATCTGCAACCGCAAACCCATGCCGCGCTGTCCGAGCGCGTGCGCGCCGCCACGGGCGCTGACGTCAGGCTGTTCGAGATCATCGACCCCTCAGCGATCGGCTTCGGCGGCCGGTTTCAGCAAGTCACCGTTTTTCTGATCGTCGCCATGATCCTGGCGCTGGCGGCGCGCCGTTCCAATGCACTGCTGATCAGCCATGCCGGGATCGAGCGCGAGCGCACCAACCTCGCGCGTTACTTCTCGCCCAATGTCGTCGCGGAGCTTTCGAAGAACGACGATCCTCTGAAGCAGGTTCGAACCCAGGACGTCGCGGTGCTGTTCGCCGATATCGTCGGCTTCACCGCCTATTCCGACGGCCGCAGCCCGACCGAGGTGATCGGCACGCTGCGACGCTTCCATGAGCGGATGGAGCGCGAGGTTTTCCGCCATGACGGTACCCTGGACAAATATCTCGGCGACGGATTGATGGCGACGTTCGGCACCCCCTTCACCGGGGAGTGCGACGCCGGCAATGCGCTGCGTTGCGCGCAGGCCATGATCGCCTCGATGGCGGAATTGAATCAGGAGCGAAGACATCGCGGCGAGCCGCCGATCCAGCTCAGCCTCGGCTTGCACTACGGCCCGGTGGTGCTGGGCGACATCGGATTGAACCGGCTCGAATTCGCCGTGATCGGCACCACGGTGAACGCGGCGAGCCGGCTGGAATCGCTCACCCGCGAATTCGGCTGCGCGATGGTGGCCAGCCACGACCTCGTGCAGCGGGCGCGCGTGGAGGGCAAATGCGCGAACACCGACTTCCTGCACCTGGTCGAGAAGCCGGCCTGCACGGTCCGCGGCATCGAGCAACCCGTCGCGATCTGGACCCGCGCAAACAACGCGCAGGCCTGACACACGGCTCTTTATGGCAAATCGGCCCGGCAATCCCCATCTAGGGGAACTGCTGCCAGGCCCCATGGCGAGGCGGAACAACAAGGCTGAATCGTGCTTTATCTGGAACTCGGGATCGTCGCGGTCCTGATCGTCGTCAATGGCCTGCTCTCGATGTCGGAGCTGGCCATCGTTTCGTCGCGGCCGGCGCGGCTGGCCGGCCTTGTCGCCAAGGGCGTTCCCGGTTCCCGCCGCGCGCTGGCGCTGGCCTCCGATCCCGGCAAGTTTCTCTCCACCGTGCAGATCGGCATCACGCTG
>CALROE020000494.1:0-3921 GCA_943369715.1 Bradyrhizobium ivorense | reverse complement strand
CGGCGCCTTTTCGCTGTCCGGAATCGGCAGCCGCCCGGCACTTCAGAGTTGCAAAACCCGGCCCACACGGCATGCTTGGTCCGATGCCAGGCAAGACCAGCAAGACGCAGGACGAGGGCGAGCCCGCCGAGACGCCGCATTATCACGGCCATCGCGAGCGGCTGCGCGATCGTTTTTACGGCGCGGGACCGGATGCGTTGAGCGACTACGAGCTGCTGGAGATGGCGCTGTTTCCGGCATTGCCGCGGCGCGATACCAAGCCGCTGGCCAAGGCGCTCATGAAGAAATTCGGTTCGTTCGCAGAAGTGGTGCATGCTCCGGAAGCACGGCTGCGCGAAGTGGACGGGATCAAGGATGCGTCGGTCACCCAGCTCAAGCTGCTCGCCGCCGCCGCCCAACGTATCGCAAAAGGCGAGATCAAGCGCAGCATCGCGCTGTCGTCCTGGAACGACGTGATCGGCTATTGCCGCACCGGCATGGCCTTCGCGGACAAGGAGCAATTTCGCATCCTGTTCCTCGACAAGCGCAACCAGTTGATCGCTGACGAGGTGCAGCAGACCGGTACCGTCGACCACACCCCGGTCTATCCGCGCGAAGTGATCAAACGCGCGCTGGAACTGTCGGCCACCGCGCTCATCCTGGTGCACAACCACCCCTCCGGCGACCCGACGCCGTCGAGTGCGGATATCCAGATGACCAGGGCGATCGTCGACATCGCCAGCCCGCTCGGCATTTCCGTGCACGATCACATCATCGTCGGCAAGAACGGGCATGCGAGCTTGAAGGGGCTGAAGTTGATTTGACCATAAACAACTTGAGATTGTTTTTTCCAGAGCTATGCTTGCAGTCATTGCGCTTTGAGATGCCCGCCACGGCTCAGGGAGAAATCCATGGCTGATAAATTTCCGGCTCCGGGCCACAAATACCTGGTCGCTTTCACGGCCGACGACGGCAGCGGCGGCTTCAGGGTGCAGCTCGACTTTCACTCCGAGAGCTCGATGACCTATACCGGGGTGAGGCCTGACGGTTCGCTGAGTGGCAACTCCGAGACCGTCAACATCACCGTCGAGCCGATCAGGGACCTGCTCTTCCTGGTGACATGGAAGGAAGAGGGCGGCATGACCGTCGTTCATCTGGAGGACTACAGGGACAATACCATCATCACCTGCATCACCGCACCCGGCCCCGAACCGACGTTCTCCAAGTTTCACGGCACGATGACGCAAACTTCCTGACGCTGCGTTCGACGCACGTTCGGCGCGTCAGATGGCCCGCTCCGCCACGCGCTCGAGTTTCTTGCTCACGATCCAGGAGACGCCGAGGAACAGCACCAGCATCACCAGGCCGAGGCCGGACGAGGCGTCGTTCATCATCTTCTCCGAAACCTGGCCGAAGGCATAGCCGGCCGAGACCGTCACGCAGGACCACAGGCCCGCCGCGACGAAATTGAGCGCGAGGAAGGTGGACCAGGGCAGCTGCGACATCCCATAGGCAAAGCCGGCGACACCGCGAATGCCGTGCGGGTAGCGATGCAGCAGGATCATCCAGATGTAGTGGCGGTCGGCCAGCCGGGCCGCGGTCTGCACCGCGCGCGTAATCCTGGAGGAGGACGATCCAAGCCAGCGGGTGCCGTAACGCCGCCCGATCCAGAAGCGGATGACATCGCCTGTAAAGCTGCCGATCCAGCACACCGCGATGACGGTGCCGAAACCCAGCGCGCCCGAATGCGACGCGTAGCCCGCGAACAGCGTCAGCAGCAGGCTGTGCGACGACGCGTACGCGAACATCAGGCTGTAGACCGTATTGCCGTGTTGGCGGATGAGTTCGAAGAACGAGGTGAGGTCGGAGGGAAACAGCAAGCGGGCTCCAGTTCGAAGGCTTGTCACCGCAGTTTCCGATGACGGGGCCATTCGGGATTAGCATGCGGCCGGATGTTTCCTGCGAGACATGCGGTCGCAGTTGCCAGCCGCCGCGACGGCGAGATCGCCATCACACCGAAGTTGAGCCGCAAGAACAGGTTACGGGGACATTGACAAATTTGTTTGTATAACATACAAACTTTGGAAGCCGCCTGATACCAGCACTGGTGTGACACCGAGGACGCATGAAGCGCGCTTCCACGCGAGATCGTGATCCCAAGCATACCGTACGCGCCACGCGCACGGCGGGCCGGCAAATGCGCTCGCGTCTTCTCGATACCGCGAGCAGTCTGTTCAAGGAGCAAGGGCTGGCGGCGGTTTCGATTGCCGCGATTGCGGCGGCGGCCGACGCCTTTCCGAGCCAGATCACCTATTACTTTCGCACCAAGGAAGCACTGTTCGTCGAAGCCGCTTGCCGCGACGTGCTCTACGTCGCGCGCGCGGCCGAGCAGCATGCGGGAAAGCAACTCTCGCCGTCGGACTATACGCGCGCGCTGGTTGACGGCGTGATGGGAGCGGATGCCGTCGGTTTCTTCGTCGAGGCGATGACGCTGACCCGGCGCCGACAGGATCTGGCGCCGCTGGTAGAACGGACGGTTGAACGGCTGCACGCGGAAGGCTTGCGCGCCTATGCCGCCGAAATGGCGGCACGTGGCTGGCAGTCGCGGCTCGATCCCGAAACCAGCGCGCGGCGCTTCTGGACCATCGCAATCGGCGTCACCCTGGAAGGTCAGGCGATGGGCCGCTCACCCGACGATCTCGCGGCCGAGATGCTGCGCCTGCTCGGCCCGCAGGCCGATGCGCCTGCCGGAGCCGCGCGGCTCAGGCTCGTCACAGCAGGAAATTCCGCTCCCCGCGAATCCGGCAAGGAGAAACAGCCATGACCGCGCTTCGCATGCGTGCCCGCGACATCATGAACGAGCAGGAGCTGACCGAGGTCCGCACGCGCTCCACCTGGAAGAGCGTGGCCCTGATCGCGCATGCGTGGACGCTGATCCTGGGTTCGATCGCGATGGTCGCGGTGTGGCCCAATCCGCTTACCTTTATCCTGGCGGTGGCGATCATCGGCTCGCGCCAGCTCGGGCTGGCGATCCTGATGCATGACGGCGCCCATGGCTGCCTGGCCAGGAGTGAGAAACTGAACCTGTTTCTCAGCCAGTGGTTCTGCGCCTATCCGGTTTTCGCCGAGACCAAGGCCTATCGCCGCTATCACCTGCAGCACCACGCCCGCACCCAGCAGGACGACGATCCCGACCTGATCCTGTCGGCACCGTTCCCGATTACGCGGCCGAGCTATCGCCGGAAATTCTGGCGCGATATTTCGGGCCAGACCGGCTATGCGCAGCGCAAGGCGCAGCTGCTCAACGCGCTCGGCGATGCCTCGTGGCCGCTTAAGCAGCGCGCCGCGCACTTTTGGCAAAAGCTCGGCCCGCAGATCCTGTTCAATCTGGTTTTGCTGGCCGGCCTCGCCGCGGCCGGAATCTGGTGGGCCTATCCGCTGTTGTGGCTATTGCCGCTGCTGACCTGGATGATGGTGATCACCCGCATCCGCAACATCGCGGAACATGCCGTGGTGCCCGACAGCGCCGATCCGCTGCGCAACACCCGCACCACGCATGCCGGTTTCTTCGAGCGGCTGTTCATCGCGCCCTATTACGTCAACTATCATCTCGAACATCACCTGCTGTTCTACGTGCCCTGCTACAACCTGCCGCGCGTGCACGAAATCCTGGCGCGCAGCCCGCATGCGGCGCGGATGGAAGTGCAGCCGAACTATGCCGCCGTGCTGCGGCTCGCGACCGCAAAACCCGCCAACGAAGACAGACCCGGCATGCTCGTCAGCAATGTCCGCCGCTCCCGCACCGGCGCCAATGTCGATCGCAACCAGGTCTCGTCGGGGTTTTAGGGCGCAGCTGATACCGTCAGGTTTGATCGCCGTATCGCTCGGTCACCGCCTCCGCGACAAACTTTCTGCGTCCGGCACTGCCCGGCCGCACGCCGT
>CALROE020000493.1:0-3924 GCA_943369715.1 Bradyrhizobium ivorense | reverse complement strand
GACATCCGGCACAAAAACTGAAAGCGGCTTGGGTGAAACCATCCGCGTCGTCATCCATGCGCTCCTGATCGCCCTCGTAATCCGCACTTTCCTCTTTCAACCCTTCAATATCCCCTCGGGATCAATGAAGGCGACGCTGCTGGTCGGCGATTACCTGTTCGTCTCGAAATATTCCTACGGCTACAGCCACTATTCGATCCCGTTGTCGCCGCCGCTGTTTTCCGGACGCATCTTCGGCTCCGAGCCGGCACGCGGCGATATCATCGTGTTCCGCCTGCCAAAGGACGATTCCACCGACTACATCAAGCGCGTGATCGGATTGCCCGGCGACCGCATCCAGATGAAGGAGGGCCTGCTCTACATCAACGAAGCGCCGGTCAAGCGCGAGCGGCTCTCGGACTTCATTGGCGAGGATCCTTGCGGGTCTTCCGATGCCACGGCGCGGGTCAAGCGCTGGAAGGAGACGCTGCCGAGCGGCGTCACCTATGAGTCGCTGGATTGCGTCGACAACGGATTTTACGACAACACCACGATCTATACCGTGCCGGCCGGCCACCTCTTCATGATGGGCGATAACCGCGACAACTCCACCGACAGCCGGGTGTTGTCGGCGGTGGGCTACGTGCCGTTCGAGAATATCGTCGGCCGGGCGCAGATGATCTTCTTCTCCATTGCCGAGGGCGAACACGCCTGGATGTTCTGGCGCTGGCCGACCGCGGTGCGCTGGAATCGTATCTTCTCAATCGTGCGATGAACGACGAATCGCCCGATCTCCAGACATCCTCCGCGCCGGGCGAAGCACGCGTTCAGCCCGATGCCGGGAGCGAACCCGCGGCGGTGAAGAAGAAGCGCAGCAAGGTCAGCGCCAAGGCCGCGACCGCGGCGATCGAGGCGCGGATCGGGCACAAATTTGCCGATGCCGAGTTGCTGGCGACCGCCTTCACCCACGTCTCCGCGCTGAAATCCTCGCGCAAGCGCGGTGACAGCTATCAGCGTCTCGAATTCCTCGGCGATCACGTGCTGGGGCTCGTGGTCTCCGACATGCTGTATCGCGCCTTTCCCAGTGCCAACGAAGGCGAGCTGTCGAAGCGGCTCGCCGATCTCGTGCGCAAGGAAAGTTGCGCCGATGTCGCCAAATCGCTCGGACTGATCGACGACATCAAGCTCGGCGCGGTCGGCGCCGGTGCCGGCGCGCGGTTGCGCAAATCGGTGCTCGGCGACATCTGCGAAGCGGTGATCGGCGCGATCTTTCTCGACGGCGGCTACACCGCGGCGGCGCAATTCGTCGAGCGCAACTGGGTGGAGCGGATGCGCAAGCCGCGCCGGCCGCTGCGCGATCCCAAGACGGTGCTGCAGGAATGGGCGCAGGGCAAGGGACTGCCGACGCCGGTTTATCGCGAAGTCGAGCGCACCGGGCCGCATCACGATCCCCAGTTCCGGGTCGCGGTGGATCTGCCCGGCCTCGAGCCGGCCGAAGGCGTCGGCGGCAGCAAGCGCGCGGCCGAGAAGGTCGCGGCGTCCGTAATGATAGAACGAGAAGGCGTCGGTGGCGGTAACAATGATAGCTGAACCCCAGAGCGACGTTGAAGGCCATATTGAGGGCGATGTTGCGCCGGCGGTGGCGACACGCTGCGGCTTCGTCGCGCTGATCGGCGCCCCCAATGTCGGCAAGTCCACGCTGGTCAACGCGCTGGTCGGCTCCAAGGTCACCATCGTCTCGCGCAAGGTGCAGACCACCCGGGCGCTGATCCGCGGCATCGTGATCGACAACAACGCCCAGATCATCCTGGTCGATACGCCCGGCATTTTCATGCCGAAGCGAAGGCTCGACCGCGCCATGGTGTCGACCGCCTGGACCGGGGCGCATGACGCCGACCTCGTCTGCGTGCTGCTCGACGCCCGCGAAGGGATCGACGAGGAGGCCGAGGCCATCTTCAGCAAGGTGGCGAACGTCAATCATCCCAAACTGCTGGTGATCAACAAGGTCGATATCGTCGACAAGGAAAAGCTGCTGAAGCTGGCGCAGGCCGCCAACGAGCGGCTGAAATTTGCCGAGACTTTCATGGTTTCGGCGATGACCGGCGATGGCGTCGACGACCTGCGCCACAAGCTGGCCGAGATGGTGCCGCCGGGGCCGTTCCATTATCCCGAGGACCAGATGTCGGATGCGCCGATGCGGCAACTGGCGGCGGAAATCACCCGGGAAAAGATCTTTCGCCAGCTGCATCAGGAACTGCCGTATCAATCCACCGTCGAGACCGACAGCTGGACCGAGCGCAAGGACAAATCCATCCGCATCGAGCAGACGATTTATGTCGAGCGCGAAAGCCAGCGCAAGATCGTGCTCGGCAAGGGCGGCGCCACCATCAAGTCGATCGGCGCGGATTCGCGCAAGGAGATCGCCGAGATCGTCGGCGTGCCGGTGCACCTGTTCCTGTTCGTGAAGGTGCGCGAAAACTGGGGCGACGATCCCAACCGGTACCGCGAAATGGGCCTCGAATTCCCGAAGGAATAGCCGGCGTCGCGATGACCGTACCCAGAAACGTACAGTGGTTTGAAGTGCTGCTCTATCTGTCGCTGATGCTCGACGCGCTGTCGGTCGCGTTCCGGGACCGCACGCCGAGCGCGCAGATGACGGAAACAATGATCATGGTCGAGGGCCTGATGGCGGCCGCCTTGATCCTGCTGCTGGTTCACTTCGTCCGGCTCGCCGCCCGGCAGCGCAAGAACTGGCCGCGCTGGTTCTTGTCAGCCGCTTTGGCGCTCTCCGTGATTACGCTGGTGCTGGTCATCGGCGAGAGGGGCCTGGAGTTCAGCAGCGCGATCGAGGTCGTTTCGTGCGCCCTGACGGCTGCGGCGCTGTTTTTCTCTTTCACCGGCGACGCGCGCGACTGGTTCAACGCGTAGTCGCGCAGTCTCGTGTCCCGGACGCGGCGCAGTGCCCTTGCGGTGCACCGCAGAGCCGGGACCCATGGACCCCGGATCGGCTGCGCACCGCCTTAGCGCGGCGAAGACGCGCGAAAACGCGCTGGTGGCGCTGCGCAGCGCCGGGGAACGCAGTCACAGAGGCTGCGCCCGGCAACGGAATCCTGTAAGCTTCTCCCCATGGAATGGACCGACGAAGGCATCGTGCTGGGGGTGCGGCGGCATGGCGAGTCCTCCGCCATTGTCGAGCTCCTGACGCGCGGCCATGGCCGCCATCTCGGCCTGGTGCGCGGCGGCGCCGGCAAGCGGATGCGGCCGTTGCTGCAGCCCGGCAACAGCGTCACCGCGGTGTGGCGGGCGCGGCTCGACGAGCATCTCGGCTATTACGTCCTCGAAGGCACGAGGCTGCGCGCGGCCACCGTGCTGGCGTCGTCGCATGCGACCTATGGCGTGACCCATCTCGCCTCGCTGGCGCGATTGCTGCCGGAGCGCGATCCACATGAAGACATCTATGAGATGCTGGAACGCACGCTGGATGATTTCGATGACATCGGCGAGGCCGCCATTCAACTGATAAAATTCGAGCTCGCCATGCTCACCGAACTCGGCTTCGGGCTCGACCTGGAAAACTGTGCCGCGACCGGCGAGACCTCGGACCTGATCTACGTCTCGCCGAAATCCGGCGGCGCGGTGTCGCGGCGGGCCGGCGATCCTTGGCGCGAGCGGTTGCTCCGGCTGCCGCCATTTTTGCGCGAGGGCGGTGGCGGGGCCAATGGCTGGTCGGACCAGGACCTGCAGGACGGCTTTGTGCTTACCGGCCGGTTCCTGCTGCGCCACGTGCTGGAGCCGCGCGGGCAGGGCCACTCCGACGCGCGCGACGGGTTCATCAACGCGGTGACCAAGCACCGGGCGAAGGCGGCGGCGGTATTGCCTTAGCGATCGGGCCCCGCGGCGCGGCACCTCAACAAGAATCTCAAAAACAACCCCATGTACAGATAC
>CALROE020000492.1:0-3925 GCA_943369715.1 Bradyrhizobium ivorense | reverse complement strand
CGTCCTGTGGCGGAGCCGGATTTGCCGGAGGATGATGTTTCGAGTGCCATGGGGGATGCCTTGAAGCCGGCGTTCTACCAGTTGGAAGTAGCGCAAACAACACGGGTTTTGCCGGAAGCCGGCGGTGCCGGCCGGATTGCCGTGCCGGTCAAACAACCCTATCGTGTTGCCCTGCGATTTCCTCAACCAAATCCCCGAAACAAGGCGGAAAAGCGATGCCATCCACACGCACTGTTTCCGCCAATGGCATCGACATCTTTCTGCTTGAGCAAGGCGAAGGTCCCCTCGTCCTGCTGTGCCATGGCTGGCCGGAATTATCCTATTCCTGGCGGCACCAGATCCCGGCGATCGCCGCCGCGGGCTTCCGGGTGGCCGCCCCTGATATGCGCGGCTTCGGCAAGACCGGCGCGCCCGCCGATATCGGCGCCTACAGCATTTTCCACACCGTCGGCGACATGGTCGCGCTGGTGGAGGCACTCGGCGAACAGCAGGCGGTGATCATCGGTCACGATTGGGGCGCGCCGGTCGCCTGGCACGCGGCGCTGTTCCGGCCCGATATCTTCACCGCCGTTGCGGGTCTGAGCGTGCCGCCGCCGTTCCGCGGACGCGGCCGGCCGCTCGATACCTTGCGCGACAGCGGCATCACCAATTTCTACTGGCAGTACTTCCAGACTCCCGGCGTCGCCGAGGCCGAATTCGAGCGCGATGTCGCCTTGTCGATGCGAACCTTGCTGGGTCGCGGATTTTCCGATCCCGCGGCGTCGCTGTTCGTCGAGGACGGCAAGGGATTTTTGGGCAACCCGCGCGCCGACCTGCCGTTGCCGGATTGGCTTGATGAGGCCGACCTTGCTCATTTCACCGAAGCGTACCGGCAATCCGGTTTCCGCGGCGGGTTGAACTGGTATCGCAACATCGACCGCAACTGGGAACTGACCGCGCCGTGGCAGGGCGCGCAAATCCATCAGCCGTCCCTGTTCATTGCGGGATCGAAGGATTCCGTCATCACCGGCCTGATCGGCGCCAAGCGGGTGGCCGACATGGAGCGGGTGCTGCCGGGATTGCGCCAGAAACTCATCATCGATGGCGCCGGCCACTGGATCCAGCAGGAACGCGCCGGCGAGGTCAACGCGGCGCTGGTCGCGTTTCTCAAGGCGACAAGGGCCTAGCCGCTGACAGGCTCAATAGAGCCCGCGTCCGGTCAGCAATTCACTGGGACCGCGCGGGTCGACCGGCGCATAGGCGCTTACCGGCCGGGGCGCATAGCGCGCGTCACTCTCATAGGACACGGCGCGGGGATTTTCGATCGCCCGGCCCGCCGGACGGGGTCGGCTGGAAGCGGACATCTCGGATGTGGCGTTGATGGAAGCGAGGTCCTGGGAGGTATTGCCGAGACTATAGGGCCTGCCCTCCGGCATCGGAACATCGCCGCGGATCGCGCGGGCCGAGACCTCGGGAACGAATGGGCGGGCCGAGGCGATCCTAACCATTGAAGGCGATGGCGCCGGCACGCCGGTGCGCAAGGTCGCCACCAACTGGCGGTCGTCGGATCCCTCAAGCGGCGCCCGGCCGACATATTCGACCCGCACGCGAGCCACACCTTTGCCTTTGAATTCAAGCAGTTCGGAGGCTCTGTTCGAGACATCTATCAGCCGGTTGCCGTGGTAAGGCCCACGGTCGTTGACGCGCACGATCAGCGATTTGCCGTTGGAGAGATTGGTCACCCGCGCATAGCTGGGGATCGGCAGCGTCGGATGGGCGGCGGTCAGCGAGGTCATGTCGAACACTTCGCCATTGGCGGTCAGGCGGCCGTGGAAATCGTCGCCGTACCAGGACGCCATGCCCTCGGCGCGGTAGTTGGGATCATCTTCCGGCACATAGACCCGCCCGGCGACGGTATAGGGCTTGCCGACACGGTAGGTGCCGCCGCCCTTCGGCACGGGTTCGCCCATCGCGACCACCCGGGGACTGGAGGAAACGCCATATTTGGGATCGACCCGGCTGGCGAACTTGCCCGACGAGGCGCAGTTGGCGAGAACGAGACATGCGGCCACCGCGAGCGCGCCCCGCGCCACTCCGGCCACCTGTTCTGACTGTCGAATCCCCATTCGCCCCAATTACCATTTCGTCGGCCACGCGCCTACTTGGCGGCGTGCGCCGGTCCTGCCTCTTGATGCAGCCCACCTCCGCACCAAGTCGTGAAGATACCGCATCCGGAACACGGCGGAAATGGGGAGAGGGTCAGCGTGGTGAATCAATGGTTGCGGCGTCGCACCATCATGGCCGAAGTTGCGCCGAGGCGGATTGCTAACGGGGCAACGGCGCCGGCGGCGAAAGCGGCGCTCCACCTGTCGAGATAGAGCCGGTTGATTGCACGGCGGCCGGCTTCTTTGGCTTGGCGGCGGCTACCGGTTTCGGCGCTGGAGCCTGAGTTGGCAGTGCCGCCTGCGCCGAGGAGAGCGGGCGCTGCAGGAGATCCAGTTTTCCCGACAGCATGACAACCTGGTCCGACAGCCGCTTGATCTCGGCCTGTTGCGCCGCCAGAAGCCGTTCGGTCGATTGCACCGATCCCGCGACCTGCTGCTGGAGGGCCTGCAAGTCGCTCAGCGTGACTGGCTTGACCGCGGCGGGTGCGGGCGAACTGGCAACGGAAGGACCTGACGTAAAGGACGGCAGCGTCGGAAGGCCCATGCCATAGGCTCGCGCGACCAGCGCACTTCCCGAGCCGAAGCAAGCCAGCATCACCCCGATGACGATATGAAACAGTGGGCCGCGTCCGGATTGCTGGTCCGACGTGTCGCTGATTTCATCGTCGATTCGGTATGTCACGGCACGCCCCAAAGCTTGATACCCGCAATGCCTTGTTGCGGTTAATTCTGCGTTTAATTTTGACGGGGGCAAGGCAGATTTCGGCGGAAATGCTCAAGCCCGGCCCGCTAGGGCGCCCCGTATTGCCAAGTCCCCCAGGGGTGACCGGTTCCCCTCCCCGGCGAAACTGTTGTGCCAAAGCATCACTCCGGCCGGATCTTCGATTCCATCCCGGAATCCTTTTGACTGTGCGCGGTCTGGTGGCGTTGTGTTGGTGCCGGGGCGCGAAGGATCTTGCGATGATTGAGACAGTTACAGCGTTTTTGGGTCTGTTTAGCGCCGGTATTTTCCTTGCCCATGCATTTGAGGGTTTTCGCTCGAGGGCCTGACCTTGCGCGATGACCACCTCGTTCAAACAAGCTGATTCCGAAAGTTTTAATGAATTCGGACCAGCTTTGAGAGTGGCAGGTGCAACATGCGTACTCATGACTTGGTGTCCGACAGCTTCCTCGCATTGACCGCAGCCGGTTTCGTGCTGCTGTGCTCGAGCTTGCTGGCTTTCGCATTCACTTGAGGCCGGCGGCGGGGTATTTCGCAGGAGCCGGCGATCGAGGCTCGGAGCGCGGCGGCGCCCGCGCAAATCGGCACCTGCGCCCGCTCTTGACCGGCAATTGATACTTTCCCCCAGCCCATCCCCCTGCTAAGTCGCTGAACTCCAAAGACGGAAGGGTGGCCGAGCGGTTTAAGGCACCGGTCTTGAAAACCGGCGTGCCTGCAAGGGTACCGTGGGTTCGAATCCCACCCCTTCCGCCATGTTTTACCATAAGTAGTTGATTATATTACAATATATCTACATCTCTCATTTTAACCCCACATTCAATCCCTCATTTTTCTGACGTTGTCCAAGGTTCAAATGACCAGTTGGAAGTTGGAATTGGTCAGCGTCCCCGTGAAGCCGACAAGTTCGACCTCGATATCGCTGGTCGTCATGACGCTGTCGCCGTCCACGTCGATCTGCAGCGTTGAGCCTTGGAGCCTCGCCTCCGATCCGGTTCCCGTGAACCCATTTGCGTTGATGAAATTGATCGTGCCGAGGCCGCTGACGCCGGAGAACACGAAC
>CALROE020000491.1:0-3926 GCA_943369715.1 Bradyrhizobium ivorense | reverse complement strand
GGCATTGCCCAGCATGATGCCCTTGACGATGTCGGCGCGGTTGATGGCGATGTTCATCGCCTCGCGCACCCGTTTGTCGGCCACCATCGGCCGCGTGGTCTTGTAGCCGTAATACATCAGCTGGAAGTTCGGCTGCGCCTCCTGGACGTTGAGGTTGGGAGCGGCCTTGACCTGCTGGATGAACTGCAGCGGGACCTGGTGGGTGATGTCGAATTGTCCGCCCAGCATGGCGGCGACGCGGCTGGAATCCTCGGGCACGATCTTGATGCTGAGTTTTTCGAACTTTACCGGGCCCTTGTTCGCGTACATCGACGGCCCCCATTTATAGGCGTCGTGACGCTTCAGCACGATTTCGGTGCGCGGCTGCCAGCTCTCGAAGCACCACGGCCCGGTGCCGTCGATCGCCTTGATGCCGTAATCCTTGCCGAGCGCCTCGACGCTTTCCTGGTTGTGGATCGCGGTCGTGAACATGGTGAGCTGCAGCAGCAGGTCGGCGAACGGTTCGTTGAGTTCGTATTCCACGGTGTAGGGATCGGGCGCGCGCAATTCCTTGATGTTGCCGGCGCGCCAGGCCAGCGGCGCCTTGAGCTCGGCGCTGGTCAGGCGCTTGAAGGAATAGATCACGTCGGCGGCGGTGAACTTCTTGCCGCTGCAGAACTGCACGTCATCGCGCAGCTTGAAGGTGTAGAGCTTGCCGTCGGGGCTCAGGGTCCAGGATTTTGCGAGATAGGGAATCGGTGTCTTGCCGTCCCAGTCCATCGCCACCAGAGTGTCCTGGAACATGTTGACGATGTCGGAGGTCGGCGACCACGTCGTGCGCTGGCCGTCATAATGCGGCGCGTCCAGCGACTTCATCACCTTCAGGGTCTGCGCCTCGCTTGCCGGGGACGACCCGACCACACCCAGCAGCACCACAGCCGTCGTGAACATGCCACGCATCGTTTGCTCCCTGTTGTTGATGGCCTAAAGCGACGCGTCCAGGCCTTTGTAGAAAGTGTTCTGGTAGATCATGTGCGGCCGGGCGCCCTTGATCCTCTTGTTGGCGACCTGGTGCATGTTGATATTGAGAACCGGCATCCACAGGTGTTCCCGCGTGACCTTCTGCTGAACCAGGGCATAAAATTTTGCGCGGTCGGCCTCGGTCAGCGCGGAGCGGCCAAGCTTCAGCCAGGCGTCGGTCTCGGCGTCCTTCCAGTTCATCCGGTTCGGAGTAGGGATGTTCTGCGAGTCGAAATAGATGTTCATGAGGTCGCCGGCCGACAGATATGGCACGGTCACCGACCAGATTTCATAATCCTGCTCGGCCATCTTGACCGGCGAGATGGTCGAGTCCCACGGGTTGAGCCGCCAATCGACGCCGATTTTCCTGAGATAGCCCTGGATCGCCTCGGCGACGCGGGCCGAATTGGCATTGGCCGTATAGTAGATTTTCGGCGCCAGCCGCTCGCCGTCCTTCTCGCGAACGCCATCCGCGCCGGGTTTCCAGCCGGCTTCATCGAGCAGTTTTTTTGCCCGCTCGATGTCTTCCCTGATGATGTCCTTGGTCTTTGGGTCGAAGTCGAGTGCTTCGGGGTCGACGAAGGTATAGGCCGGATCGGCATTGCCCTGCAGGATCGCCTTGCCGATTTCGGCGCGGTTGATGGCGATGCTCATGGCCTCGCGGACGCGCCGGTCGGCCACCATCGGCCGCGTTGTCTTGAAGCCGTAATAGAGCAGCTGGAAGTTGGGCTTGGCTTCGGTTACCGCCAGCGAAGGAAACGCCTTGGCCTGGGCGATGAACTGCGACGGAAACTGGTGGGTGATGTCGAACTGGCCGGCCATCATGGCGGCGACGCGGCTGGAATCCTCGGGTACGATCTTGACCACCAGTTTCTCGAACTTCACCGGGCCCTTGTTCTTGTACATCGACGGGCCCCATTTGTAGGCGTCGTGGCGCTTCAGCACGATCTCGGTGCGCGGTTGCCAGGATGCGAAACACCATGGTCCGGTGCCGTCGGCGCCCTTGATGCCGTAATCCTTGCCCAGCGCCTCCACGCTTTCCTTGTTGTGGATCACATTGGTGAACATGGTGAGCTGCAGCAGCAGTTCGGAGTAGGGCTCTTCGAGCTGGTATTCGACGGTGTAGGGATCGGGCGCGCGCAATTCCTTGATGTTGCCGGCTCGCCAGGCATACGGCCCCTTGATGGCCGGATCCTTCAGCCGCTTGAAGCTGTAGATCACGTCCTCGGCGGTGAACTTCTTGCCGCTGCAGAACGACACGTCGTCGCGCAGCTTGAAGGTATAGGTCTTGCCGTCCGCGCTCACCGTCCACGATTTGGCGAGGTAGGGAATCGGCGTGCGGCCATCCCAGTCGAGCGCCACCAGCGTGTCCTGGAACATGTTGACGATATCGGAGGTGGGTCCCCAGGTGGTTCGTTGCGCATCGTAATGCGGCGCGTCGATGCCCTTCATCAGGGTGAGCGTCTGGGCCGATGCGGAAGCCGAGATGCCCAGCGCGAATGCTACAGCCAGAACCGTTCTGATCATGTTTGCAGCCTCGGATCGAGGACGTCGCGGAAGGCGTCGCCCAGAAGGTTGGCGGCCAGCACGATCACGAAGATCGCGCAGCTCGGGATCGTCGCGATGTGCGGCGCCATGAACAGGAAGTCGCGGCCCTGGGCCGCCATCATGCCGAGCTCGGCGGTCGGCGGTTGCGCGCCCATGCCGAGGAAGCCGAGCGCCGAGCCGATCAGGATGATCTGGCCGAAGCGCAAGGTGAGGAACACGAAGATCGTCGAAATGCAGTTGAGCGTCAGGTAGCGCCAGATCAGGGCGCCGTCCGTCACGCCCACCGCGCGGCCGGCTTCCATGAATTCCTGGCCCATCACGCCGACCGCGGCACCTCGCGCCACCCGCGCGACATCGGGCACGGTGGCGACGACCAGCGCGATGACCACGGCGGTGAGGCCGGCGCCGAAGATCGCGGCCACGGCCAGTCCGATCAGGATCGCGGGGAACGCCAGCATCACGTCGACCAGCCGCATGATCCAGCCGTCCAGCCGCCGATAATAGGCGGCGAGGATGCCCAGGACGCCGCCGAACAGGCCGCCGACGATGACGCCGACCAGCCCGAGCATCAGCGTGCTGCGGGTGCCGTAGATCACGCGGCTCAGGATGTCGCGGCCGGTGTTGTCGGTGCCGAACCAGTGCTCGGCGCCCGGTGGCTGCATCACCTTGGTGAGGTCGGTGAAGTAGGGATCGTAAGGCGAGATCCACGGCGCGAACGCTGCCGCCAGCACGATTGCCGTGAGCAGCAGCGCGGCCGCCGCCGCCACCCGGTCGCGCGCCAGCCGGCGCATGATGCCGGCGCGGGCGAACACCGCCGCTTCCGGGTCCACTGCAAACGGGGTTTCGAGGGCCTCGACGCTCATCGGCGCTGCACCCTTGGATCGAGATAGACGTAGAGCACGTCGACGATAAGATTGATCGACAGGAAGGCGACGGCGAGGATCATGATCGCGCCTTGTGCCGTCGGAAAATCGCTGGAGACGATGGCGCCGACCGCGAGCCGGCCGACGCCGGGCCACGAGAACATGGTTTCGGTGACCACGGCGCCGCCGAGCAGGAAGGCCGCCTGCAGTCCGATCAAGGTGACGACGGGGATCATGGCGTTGCGCAACGCGTGATGAATGATCACCACGGTCTCGCGCAGTCCCTTGGCGCGCGCGGTGCGCACGAAATCGGCGCCCAGCACTTCGAGCACGGCGGTGCGCGTCAGCCGCGCGATCGGCCCGATCAGCACGAGGCCGAGCGTCGTGGCGGGCAGGATCAGGCTCGGCAATCCGCCGTCCCATACCGGTCCGGTTCGGCCAGTGAACGGCAGCAAGGCCCACTTGAAGCCGACATACTGGATCAGGATCAGGCCGATGAAGAACACCGGCATCGAC
>CALROE020000490.1:0-3931 GCA_943369715.1 Bradyrhizobium ivorense | reverse complement strand
AAATCGGGTGAGGGGGTGCTGCCCTAACGACAAACCGTAGCCCCTCACCCGGCGCTACGCGCCGACCACTCCCGGAGGGAGAGGTGAATTCCGGTGCTGCTCCAGCTCAACCTAATCTCATCGCCCTCAGGCGGCATGGCCCGGCCCGGATCGCGGAAGGCCGCTCACTTTTCCTGCAGGGTCCGGACCGGGTCCCATTCGCCCGATGGCGGTTGCCGCGCATAAATTCTCGCCCGCTCGAGAAACATCCGGGATGGCCGGTCGGTCTCGGCAGCCTGCTCGAAACATTTTTCGGCGAGCACAAACTCGCCGGCGCGCCAGTGCGCGAGGCCGCTGGCGTAGTCCGCCGTGACCGCGGCTTGCGCCGGCGTCAACTCCGCCGCCAGCGCCAGCAATTGGTAGATCTTCAGCTGATTGGTGCGCCCCTTGACGCGGATGGTGTCGAGCTCGCGCCATGCGAATGTTTCGCCGGTCAGGGCAACCGTGGTCTCGGACGCGATCACGGTGGTGCCGTAGAACTTATTGGCGCCCTCCAGCCGCGAGGCGAGGTTCACCGCGTCGCTCATGACCGAATAGTTGAAGCGCCGCCGCGAGCCGAAATTGCCGACCAGCGCGTCGCCGGAATTGATCCCGATGCGTTGCGCCACCTTGCTGCCGCCGAACGCGACGGCGCTGCGATTGAGCTCTTCGAGCCGCGCGCAGCAGTCCAGCGCGGCGCGCAGCGCATTGCCGGCATGGTCGTGATCGTCGGCCGGCGCGCCGAACACCGCGACGATGGAATCGCCGATATATTTGTCGACATAGCCGCCATAGCCTTCGATGATGTCCGTCATTTCGGACAGATACTCGTTCATCAGCGCCATCAGGGCTTCGGGCGACATCGTTTCCGCGATCAGCGAAAAACCCTCTAGGTCGGAAAAAAGCACCGTCACGTGGCGGGTTTCGCCGCCCAGCACCGGCAGCTTGTTCGACGCCAGCATGCGCTCGATCACGTCGGGGGCGAGATACAGCGCGAAGCTCTTCTGCAGCAGCCGGCGGTCCTTGTCGGCAATCCTGAAGCGATAGCCGACCATGGCAGCCAGCGCGGCGAAGCCGGCAATGAACGGCTCGCTGAGCGGCAGCACCAGCGCGTGGTTGAATGCCGCGGCGGCTCCGATCACATAGACCGCGACGGCCGCGAGAAACGCCAGCATCGCGCCGGCCGGCTTCAGCGTTCGCGCGGCGATGGCGGCAAATGCCGCGAGCAGGGCCGCGATCAGCGCGGTCGGAAGCCGGCCGAGTTCGACGGCCGCGTCGCGGGAGATCAGGTTGTTGACGGCGGTTGCATGAATATAGACGCCGGCGATGTCGCGGCGCTGGAAGCGGGCGCTGACCGGCTGCTCCGCCAGCGCGCAGCGTGGCGCCCGCGCGCCCTCGATCCCGGTGGTGAATCGCTTCGACGTCATGATGCGATCCTCCGCCCCCCGAACCGTGCCGAGGATGACGACCTTGCCTTCGAACTGGCGCCGAAAAAAATCCTTGTCGCCTTTGGCGGCGCAGGTCGTCAGGTCGGCCAGCGAATAGGTCGGGATGTCGTCCGCGCCGCCCTCGAAATTGAGCGTCATCGTATCGCGCACCGCGCCGGGAATCCGGTAGCCGGCGAGGGCGGCTGTTCCGTCGGCCTTGAATTCCGGTTTGGCGTCGAGCGCGCGCGACGCCAGTTCGATCGCCATCGAGGGCACCGGCTTGCCGTCCACCGTAAACGTCAGCGGCAGCCGGCGGACGATATCGTCGCTGTCGGTGTAGACGTTGAGCGCCCGCAGGTTCTGTTGCTGGCGAACCGCGATGCGCTGCCCCGGCGAGGGCCGGATCGGCTGGTCGCCGCGCAAAACCTCCCCCAGTACCACCTTGCCTCCGGAGGAGGCCGCCGCGAGTGCGCGAAGAAAATCGCGGTCGAAGCCGCGGACCTTTTCGCCGAACGGTCCGCCGCCGAACGGGATCTCGGATTGCTCGATCGACTTCTCGAACACGATATCGAAGCCGACGACCTTGGCGCCGCCCTCGACGACCGCGCCGATAACGCGGCCGATCTCGCCGGTCCATGTCTGCATCGGCGACCCCTTGAACGGCGGCGCCTGATGGGTCTCCTCGTCGATCGCGACCACGACCGCCGGCGAGGCGGCGGGATCGTGCCTCCTGCCGAACATCTCCCAGCGCAGCGCGGTGAGAATGTCGATCGACAGGCCGTGGGCGATGTTGAACACGGGCGAGACGGAGACCGCGGCGCAAACCAATACGATGGCGGCGAAGGCAATGGCGTCCCGCGTCTTGCGCCCGATGTTCAAGGTCTGATGCCCGGCAAAGCCTATTCCAACCGCAACAGGCGGCCGACGATCGGCGTCGGACCTGATTTGGCCTGGGGATCGACCCGGAACACGATCCTGCGCGATGCGAACGTGGCCGCATAGGTAGCACCCGGCGTGAGCGATTTGCTGGTTCCGGCAAGGTCGTAGAACCTGCCCTTGAGCTGGTTGCCGGTGAGGTCAAACTGCTGGCGCTCGCCCTTCTGGTCGAGCCGTTCGAACACCAGCGTGCCGCGCCCCTTGGCTTCGACCAGCGGCGAGGTGCCGTAAAGCGTCAACAGGGGGCCGGCTGGCGCTGCGTCCTTTCCCACGCTGCGGACGACACTTGCCGCGACATCGCTGGTGGCCCTTGTCGTCGCATGCGACTGGGCCGGGTCGCAGTTCGTCCTGGTGGCTTCGACCTCGGCAAGGTGGACCTTGCTCTCATCCTCGCCGACGATGACCGTGCCGACGCCGTTGATGGTCTCGCGCCGGCAGGATTTCATGTAGCCGACCACGATCGAAGCGCCTTGTCCCAGCTTGATGACTTTTCCCGGCACGACATAGTCCATGAACTCGGCGCCGGTGACCTTGCCCTGAACCTCTTCCACGACTGCAACCGGCGTCTGGGCGGTCGCGGATCCCGCAAACCCCATGACGCCGACAACCACGACAATCGCTTTCTTCATCCTAAAAACCTCATTCCAGGAAGCTGGGCTCAAAACAGTGAAGTGAGCCGATCGCTTCGCAAGCCAGACATCGAAAACCGGCGGACCCCGCACTTTCGCTTCGCCGCTTGATAGGGACGAAGGACGTATCACACCGCTAGCCTGGTTGCCCTCAGGAAAGTGTGACTCATGTCACATACCCGCGAACCGCGCGGCGAAGGATCGAACTCTTAATCCATCGGCGGACTCAAATCGAGCTTGGCGCTGATACGTGCAGGGCGACGCGACGCAGAATGTGTGAGCCGGATCACGGTGGCTATGACGAATCCGGCGTAATCTCTCACCATTCACAGGCAATTGATGTCTCGGATGAGGACTGCGATGAGCAAGATCTTTACGACGGTCAAACCCGCGTTCCTGGCGATCGATGACGTCATCACGCGCACGATTCTGCATTACTGGATGTCCACGCTGCAGGCGCAGCTCCGGCATGAGCGCGAACCGCAGCATTGATTCGGTCGCCGGCGCCTCCATAGCGGAATCGTGATTGTCATCCTCCTGGCTTTGTTGCGAACAGTATCCTGTGTGATCGCGGGGGCGGGGAGTGCAACGGACATGGCCATTCGCCTCGCCGCGCCGCGCCATCTGCGCTTCGCGCTGGTGTTTCTCGCTTTATCGGTGATGGCGGGCGCGCGCGCCCAGGATGCGCCGCAGCCGCAGCAGCCAGCCGCGGCAACGCCGTCGGAACAGAAGGCCGGCGCCCCCGGTGCCCGCGGCAGCGCCTCGAATCCGCTCGTCCCCGAGCAAGGCCGTTTGCCGCCGGATTCGACCACCCGCCACACGTTGGCGCTTCCCGGGCGGACGCTCGACTTCACCGCCACCGCCGGTTCGATTGCGCTGTTCAACGACAAGCGCGAGCCGCAGGCCGACATCGCCTTCACC